>DUGO01000185.1 GCA_013331375.1 Candidatus Methanoperedentaceae archaeon
TCCAGATTTCTCAGGAAGCTTGGCGCCTCATTTTTTACCCTATGAGTCTGGCGCCCTAACCAACTAGGCCACCTGGGCAACCTTTCCCTACATGCATAGGAGTATTAAAATATATCGACTTTCTGATTCTGGAAATAAGCCGATAGAACAGAACACTATTCAGGTATTTCAACAACGGCGCCGACTTTTTTCAAATCCTCGAAGAAGCTGGGATACGAAATGCTCACCGACTCTATCGTATCTATGGTCGTGTCGCCTGCTACCATCCCTGCAACTGCCAGCGCCATCACTATCCTGTGGTCGTTCCAGCCGTGAACCGAGGCGCAGTGCAGCCCTCCGCCTGCGATAATCAGCCTGTCCTTCTCTTCTTTGATATCAACGCCCATCTTTGACAGTTCAACAGTCATGGCATGCAGCCTGTCGGTCTCCTTGTATCTCACATGCTCGATGTTCTCGATGACAGTGGTGCCCTCAGCCGCCGCCCCGAGCACAGCCAGCGTGGGCACAAGGTCGGGTGTCATGCCTGAATCAACGGTAATGCCGTTTAGCTCGCCTTTCGTGACCTTCACGATTCCTTTCTTTTTGTCCCAGGATACCTCCGCGCCCATTTCCGCGAGTATGTCGATGAGGGCGGAGTCTCCCTGCTCCGTGGGAAACAGGTTCTTTACCGTCACGCTGCCGCAGAGCGCGCCTGCCGCAAGCATGTATGATGCGGATGAAAAATCGCCGGGGACTGAAAAGCCCGTGACATCATATTCCTGCTGCGGAGGGATGATGAATGCGCCGTCTTTTTCGGTTATCTTCGCACCTGCGCTGCGCAGCATTTCAAGGGTTATCTCGACATACGGGCGGGACTTGAGTGTACTTTTCAGCGTGACAGTCGTGCCGAAATCCGCAAGGGGGCAGGCGATGAGGAGCGCGGATATGAACTGCGAGCTTATTGAGCCCTCTATCAGCGCCTTTCCGCCGCGAAGCCTCCCGCGCACGACTATAGGCGCAAGCCCGTTGTTGCGAGTAGAAAACGCCTCGGCTCCCAGGTCGTTGAGCGCATTGAGCAGCGGCTGGTTGGGTCGCGAGCGGATTGACTCATCCCCGGTGAGCACGGCGGCGCCGTTCACAAGCGAGCATACTGCAGTCATTATCCGCACAATGGTGCCAGAGTTCGCCACATCGATGATATTGTCAGGCGTGCCCGGTTTGCCGCGGACGCCTTTTATGAATATTGTGCCGTTCTTTTCCTGCACATCCGCGCCAAGTGCGGCTGCGGCTCTCATTGTCGCCTTTGTGTCCTCTGAGATGAGGGGGAACCTTACCTCTGCGCTTTTTGCGAGGGATGATATGGCTATGGCTCTGTGCGTATAGCTCTTGGACGGGGGCGCAAATACCTCTCCGCTGATTTCAGAGCCTACTGGGCTGACCTTCATGAGAACCACAATAGCTAATACCAACAACAAATATATATTGGTTGGTATGCTCTCCGGAAGAGTGGAACAGGAGCTCGACCTGCTTCTTCGCCATGTAATCATACTCGACAGGGTGCAAAAGGACGGACCGATTGGCATCCTGAAGCTCTCTGAAAAGACCGGGATACCAGAGCACAGGGTCAGGTACTCGCTGCGCGTGCTTGAGCAGAAAGGGCTCATAGCCCCATCCTCACGCGGCGCAGTATGCACTGATGCTGCATCTGAATTTTTCAAGCATTTTGAGACAGATATAAATAATATGGTCGCAAAGATAGATAAATTAAAGGCGTGGGTATAGAATGTCGGAAATAAAGCAGATACAGGTCACATTAACCCCGGCTGAGTCAAAAAAGCTGATTGCACTCGGCGTCAGGGAGCTTAAATGCGTGAAAGATGCGCTTGATAACGGGATAATCCTGATAACGCTCGGCACAACCAACGCGTATGTTGCTGAGGAGCTCCTCGGCAAAAGTATTGACAAAAGCAAATATGCGGCAGGCATAATTTCGAAAAAACTGGCTGTAGTGCCTATGGATAGGAGGCTGCCAGCCGTAGCTCTACGCAAAGGGAAACCGGTAAGCGCGGATAACATCATTGACGAAATGAAGGCGAGCGATGTGATAATCAAGGGTGCCAACGCTTTAGGTCCTGACGGCATCCCGGGCGTATTCATGGCAAATCCCAGAGGCGGCACGACTGGGGGGTTCATAGGTCCGCAGATGTCAAAGGGCGTGAATCTGGTCATACCGGTCGGGCTTGAGAAGTCAATCCCGTATTCAGTGCTCGACATATCCAGGCGGATAGGCATTCAAAGATGTCATAAGGCAGTTGGCATTCCGGTCGGCATGATGCCGCTGTTCGGCACTGTGATGACCGAGGTGCAGGCGCTTGCGCTCCTGGGTGCAAGCGACGTATTCCCGATGGGCGCGGGCGGAGTTGAGGGCGGCGAAGGCTCTGTTATGCTGTGCGTCGAGACCGATAAGCCTGACGAGATGATGGCGCTTGTGGAGCGCATCAAGGCAACAGCATAAGCTTTAAATCAGGCTCTTACATTAAGTGCCGTGCAGTAATATCTGCAAAGGCTAACTGCCGCCATAACTCAGCTGGT
>DUGO01000062.1 GCA_013331375.1 Candidatus Methanoperedentaceae archaeon
AACATGTTCGGCGATATCATCACAGACCTCGGGGCAATGATACAGGGCGGTCTCGGTCTTGCGCCGGGCGGCAACATCAATCCTGACGGGACGAGTATGTTTGAACCCATCCACGGCAGCGCGCCCAAGTATAAGGGGCAGAACAAGGTGAACCCGATCGCAACGATATGGGCAGGCTCGCTTTTGCTCGACCACATAGGTGAGAAGGAGGCTGCAAAGGCTGTACTCGAGGCTATCCAGCAGAACATCCTTGACGGGATAGTGAAGACCTATGACCTTGGCGGCACGAGCAGGACAAGCGATGTGGGCGAGGACATAGCAGGGCGTGTAGAATAGTTAAGGTTAAAAATATGCGGCTACATTAGGCAGGCAGGTATATGATTAAAAAGTGCCAGAAGCATGGATACTTCAGGGGCGAGAAATGCCACTGCGGAGATGAGGGGCGCATCGTACTGGACGACGTTCGGACCGAGCGCCTGGGCAGGTTCATCTCAGGTGCGCTGCGTCACTTCCCGGACGATTTGGGGCTTGCCATGAACCAGCACGGCTGGGTAGACATAGACGTGCTCTGCGACGTGATGCTGACGCGCTACAAGTGGGCGACAAAGGACAAGCTCTTTGCGATAATCAACACGGACGAGCGGGGGCGCTACGAGATTGCTGGCACCAAGATACGGGCGCGCTACGGGCATTCTGTGGACATCGACCTCGACCTCCCTGACAACCAGACGCCCGTCCTGTATTACGGCGCAAGCCAGGAAGAGGCTGACATGCTGCTCGTCAACGGGATAAAGCCCGTGAAGCAGAGGTACGTGCACCTGAGCACCACAAAGGAAAAGGCGATTGAGGTCGCAAGCATACATACTGAAAACCCGGTTATATTTTCAGTTGATGCAAAGGCTGCCCAGGACGATGGCATAAAGATGATGACAGTGAACGAAAACATCGTGGTGTCAGAAGAGATACCGCCCGAGTATATCAGCAAGGATTAAACCCACACAGCCACGAGCCCTCCCTTTTTCCCTGTCCCGAACTTCACGTCAAGGAACTGCTCTGTCACCCAGATGTTGGTCCTGGTATGCATCGAAAGCTCCCTTGCTGTGAAGCTCCCTCCGCGGGCAAGAGCCATGTATGGGATGAGCTGGTCTGCCAGGTGCACATCAACGCCAGCCCCACTTTGTAGTTCCCTGATGATGGACTCTGCTGCATCCCGCCCCACCTCTTCCGCGGGTCTGCCTCTCCTGCCGTACGCGCAGCTCCCGATAGCGCCGCACCAGAGCGTGATGCCGCTGCCTGTCGAGGTGTATTTCGCCGTCTCTTCAGATATCTCGTGTTCAATGCCTGCATCGCGCAGGAGCCCTGCTGCAGTGGCTACCTGGCGCTTCGCGACATGCGCCGGTAGCCCTGAAGAGTGCGATATTCCCCGTATTTTCATTGTAGCATGCGCCTCGAAAGATACTTTTTCGAGAACTGACGGCTGTATCATTACCCTGACAATACCACCGCCAACAGGGTAGTAGCCCCTTGCAATAAGCTCGATATCGCATCTGTACCCCATCCTCAAAAGTGCGTGCAGGGTGACATTCCTCAGGTAATCTATGGACGGCGACCACTCGACATCCGTCCCGCCGCGGATTTTAAGCTCAAGCGGGCTGTCGAGGTTCAGGGCCGCCGGCATCAGGCACTGGAGCAGCAGTGTTATGCTGCCCGCTGTCCCTATGTCTATGCTGAATGAGCCGCCTGCGGGCTTCCCCGGGATATACGTTATCTCCCTTGAGCCAACTGCAAGACCTGCCACCTCTGCTTTGCATATCAATGCAGCAGTCTCAATCGCCTTCCGGTGCTGCGCTGCGAGCCCGGGCTTCGGGCGGCTTGCCCTGATGTTGAATATCCGTACAGGCGTGCCCGTAAGAGTGGACAGTGCGATGGATGTTCTGAGTATCTGTCCCCCGCCCTCCCCGTATGAGCCGTCTATCTCAAGCATCTGCATGCAATTGGGCTGGAATTATTAAACTTTTGCGAAGCGTATCGATTTAAAAAGGATAAGAGTAAGCGAGCGGGTTGGGGAGTGGGGGTTAGTATTAAAATACGTTAATCACCCGCTCGCTGGACTTTCTACAGACTGCATATCATATATATCTTACGCTTAACAGATGTAAAGCTTATTTTATCCCTGACACCCGTATGCTCACTGCTGAGCCCAGAATCGCATCGAGTGAGCCCTCCGGTAAACCCAGACCATCAATGACCGCTTTCGTGGCAGGGTCCTCCAGAAGCTCCCCTATGTCATACGATGTCTCTTCCATAATATTCACGTCCCCGAATCCCGCTGAGCGGATAGCCTGGATATATTTCTCTTTCAGCATGGCGCCAGCCACGCAGCCCACGTACACCGCAATGTCGTTCTTAAGGGATTCCGGCAGCTCTTTCCTGAGAACGATGTCGGAGACGAAAAGCCGTCCGCCCGGTCGCAGTACCCTGAACGCCTCCCTGAATACCGCACCCTTGTCCGGCGATAGATTGATTGCGCAGTTCGATATGACCACATCCACAGAATCATCATCCAGCGGAAGGGACTCTATCTCGCCAAGCCTGAACTCCACGTTCCTGTACCCGCCCTCTCTCGCATTCCTCCCCGCCCGCTCCACCATCTCTGGCGTCATGTCCACGCCTATCACCTTACCGGTTTTCCCTACCTTGTTTGCGGCAAGGAAGCAGTCAAAGNNCCCTCGCCGCGAGGAAGCAGTCGACCCCCGCACCCGACCCGAGGTCGAGGACGGTCTCGCCCTTTTTCAAAGAAGCGAGCGCGCTCGGGTTCCCGCATCCGAGTCCCAGGTTCGCTCCTTCCGGCACCGAGCCCTGCTCCTTTTCGGAATAGCCTATCAGGCTGCCGAGTCGCTCCACATCCGCACCTGCACAGCACGAGGTCGCCGGTACGCAGCAGCCTTCGCCTGCCCTCGCTCCCGCTTTCGCTATTCGCCCGTACTGGTTCCGCACCGCACTCTTTATCTTCGCATCATCCATTGTCTCACCTGTTCCTGATTCTATTTACCTTATTTCCTGAATATGTCTCCCATAAGCGGACCGAGCATGTTCCTGACCATGCCTGCAATCTCATCCACCTTGATCAGGGCTATGCAGCAAACCTTGCCCTCATTTTCCATGCTTATTATGGCAAGCTTGTCTCCAGCCTTGATGTTCGCCTTTTCGCGTATCTCCTTGGGGAGCACCATCTGCCCCCTCTCATCCACGCTTGTGACCGACTCGACTTTACAGCATCCCATGCTCCTGCCCTTCGGCGGGCAGCAGGAGCCGCTTTCGTCTGGTTTTCCCGGCATATTTACTGACCTCACCATACCCATTGTTTTCAGATTATATAAACTTTTC
>DUGO01000244.1 GCA_013331375.1 Candidatus Methanoperedentaceae archaeon
CATCATCCAGATAAGACCTATGGCAATTGGCAGCGAAACCTGCTCTATGCGGACGGCATTTAAGATATCGGCTATTTCAGGATACGCAGCCCCGAGGATTATACCGCCTGCCATGGCGAGGAGAATCCATAAAGTCAGAAACTTACTGATTACGCTGAGACTGCCTTTACGTGTGCTTGTTCCTCCGCAACAACCTGTTATTTCATCCATTAATTCATTCTCCATATTAATTTTATACAACAAATTTCCGCTAAATCTAAACTACTATTTGCAAAATAAATATGCTACTTGAATATCAAGAAAAATTGATATGATAGCAAATCATATGCCGTATCATGAAATGCTGCCCGAAAGATAAAACAATTAAGAAAGAGTGGACTGATAGACTTGAGGAGGAATCACACAAATTATCTAAAGCTAAAGTAATGGAAATAAGCGATTTTTGCAAAGTTTTCAGCAACCCTTTAAGGGTAAGTATTGCTCTTTTATTGAGTAAAGGGGATCTCTGCGTATGCGAGATTGTCTCGACTCTGAAAGAGAAACAGAATCTGGTTTCACACCACCTCTCAATAATGAAGAAAAATCGTGCTATCAGCTCGTATAATCAGTCAAAATACAAATATTACAGGCTGGAAAGAACAGCCGCAGATTTTCTATATAATTGGTGAAGAAGCTATCGGCGATACGTTCCGGAAAAATATTGTGGTAAACTGTCAGCATGTGACATTCATCACAATTTAGTAGCACTGAAGTGCTACATTAATCACACTACCCTATATATCAGTGCCATTCGTTATAAGTACAATTGTCATTGGTGACCCAGTGTAGGGAGGGTGCGGCGGGTTGGGGAGGTGGGGGTTTCAAAAGTTTTAATACCCAATGCAATAAGTGCACTGCATGCGACGAGTAGCCGTAATCGTGCCTGTTGCACCCTTCGAACCTCTGGCTCTTATTGAGCGTTCCATCGAATCGCTGACTTCTCTTGATACCGCCGGTTTGGACGTGAGGCTGCTCTATGTCATCGACAGCAGGGACAAAGACGACACGCGCCCGCAGGCGCTCGGGCGATATCCGGTGTCAGTGCTATCGCGTGGTGACACCCGGGGGAGGAGGGCTGGTGCGGTCAACGATGCCCTCGAAGCATGCCATGACGCGGATTACATAGCCCTCTTTGACGTGGACAGCAGACCACAGCACAATTTCCTTGTCGCGTGCGTGAACGCGCTTGAGAATGACAGGGGAGCATTCATCGCAAGCGGCAGGCGGTATATCACCAACACGACACGAAGCCGCATCGCGGGCATAATTGGTGCGGAGTACACCTTTTTCGCCATGGTCTATGAGCTCTTTGAGAGGCTTGACGGTTTCAAGCAGTTCAACGGGCTGATAGGAGTGATGCCAGCTGGCTTCGGAGAGCTGGATGAGCATGCATCATGCGAGGATTTTGATTTCACGCAGAGGATGTACCTGCGAGGGAAGACGGGTCTGCTCGTGAAGGGCACCCGCGTGGGCGAGCAGGCTCCCCTGCGGCTGCGGGAGCTGTACAACCAGCGTGTGCGGTGGCTGAACGGCGCTTTCCAGGGATTGTCAAGATACCACAGGGACTTTCACCGTGCCCGCATCCCCGCAGGCAGGAAGCTTGCATGGTTCTTATCGGGTACGTTCCCGTTCATAGCCTTCACGGCAGCGCCGCTAGCAGCGCTTTTCGGGCTCGCACTGGCGCTGCGGGGTAGGGCATCCTTTTTTGCCGCCCCCGGGCTTATGCTGCACGTCTGGCTCATTACGATGTGCGGTGCGGCGGTTCTGGCAGGAAATGCCTTCCGGAAAGAGATATCCTGGAAGGACTCGAGCAGGACAGATGACTGAGGCGAACATCAGCTTAAAATATGGGAAACCGTAAAGTATATAGGAAAAGCCGTGATAACATTGTGATTTACATACAATGTAAAGTTGAGGTCTAAGATGAGTGGAATATTGAGGACAACAATACTGCTTGCCGCCCTCACGGGACTGCTCGTGATAGTGGGCAGCTTCTGGGGACAGGGCGGGATGATGTTTGCATTACTGCTGGCTATCATATTGAACTTTGGAAGCTACTGGTTCAGCGATAAGATAGTGCTGGCTATGTACCATGCCCGCGAAGTTAGCGCGCAGGAAGCGCCCGAGCTGCACAGGGCAGTGAGCAGCCTTGCCATGAAGGCGAACATCCCGATGCCGAAGACATATATCGTGGAATCCGGCATGGCGAATGCTTTTGCTACGGGAAGGAACCCGCAGCATGCAGCTGTGGCAGTAACCACGGGGATACTCAGGATACTCAACAGCGACGAGCTTGAAGGAGTGCTTGCACATGAGCTCTCGCATGTGAAAAACAGGGACACGCTCATCAGCGCCATCGCCGCCACGATAGCGGGTGTTATTACCATGATCGCCAACTGGGTGCAGTTTGCAGCATTCTTCGGTGGTTTGGGAGGGCGGGATGACGATCGCGGCGGGAATCTGGTCGGGCTGCTTGTGATGGCAGTCATAGCGCCGCTCGCAGCTACCATCATCCAGCTTGCAATCTCAAGGGGCAGGGAATACGTGGCTGACGAGGGAGGCGCGCGGATAACCGGGAAACCGTGGGCACTTGCCAGCGCGCTTTCGAAACTTGAGACATCGGCGAAGCGCCCGGCAGAGGTGAACATGNNAACATCAACCCGTCGACCGCGCACATGCTGATAGTCAATCCGCTTCGCGGCGGCTTCATATCAAGCCTGTTCAGCACGCATCCCTCCACGCAGTCAAGGATAGAGAGACTTAACAGGATGATGCCGGGGGTGAGATGATGCAGGTCAAGGTCGAAATGACAAAGGCTGAGGCTTTCAGGCAGGTGTATGCCGTCGGTGCCATAGGAGGGCATTCACCATACGATTTCAGGATTGCCTTTTACAACGATTCCGCAAAAGTGGTCGAGAACGAGGTGCAGGTGATTGAGCGCAGGATAGACAACGAAATAATACTATCCCCGCTCGCAGCCAAGGAGCTGTCAGCCTGGCTGCAGTCGCATGTGCAGGAATACGAGAAGACGTTCGGTGCGATAAAAGGACCTTCGCAGCAGACAGGCAACAAGGACGCTGCCGGCACACAGCATATACAGGGCTACCTGTAGCCGAGCAGCCTGCACGCCCTGCAGACCTGCCGGCTTGTGGGCTCACCGCAGAGCCTGCACTTCATCAGCAGGCTTGAGGGAGGCATGACGGCAGACATTAACCTGTCAAAACCGTTCACGATAGAGTATTTTGTGCCCGGATGCCGCACCTCATAGGAATTGACGAACTCTCTGGCTTCGTTGCGGAGCGCAGCATGCGCATACTGGCACTCGTCAAGGCTCATGGGCAGCTCATTTGTGAGCGCGTACAGCGCCACTTCCTTCTCAGGCACGCTCCGCAGAGGCTTGATGCGGGGTACCATGTCTTCCTCCTCACCTTCAGGCGCAAGCCTCGCCATCCAGTTGATATCGCCGCGAAGGTAGTTCATAAGCACGGTCTGCGCCTCATCGTCCAGATTGTGCCCTGTCGCGAGCCTTTGCGCGCCGAGCTCACGCGCGGTTTTATTGAGAAGCTTTTTCCGCAGCACCCCGCATACGGTACACGCTCCGCCCCTTTTTTCGGCAATCATCTCATCAAGGGACCTCCCGAACTCATCCCTGAATGTCCTTACAACATGGGGTATGCCGAGCGACTTCGTTAAGCCGGCAGCAAGAGAAAGCGTCCTTTCGCGGTAGCCGCTTATGCCCTCGTCGATGGTCACTGCCATAAGCTCGATATCCTCTCGTGCGCTGAAAATCTTATGCAGCACATGGGTGAGCACCGTACTGTCCTTGCCTCCTGACAGCGCTATCGCCACCCTGTCGCCGCGGCGGACCATCCCGCGCTTGCGGATGTCCCTCTTTATTTTCCGCTCAACGTCCTCGCGAAAGTGCCTGCTGCACAGATGGGCGCCCGAATACTTCTGGTATATGATGGCAGCACTGCCGCACCTGTCGCACTTCATGCAAGTATTATCGCTTGACCTCTACGACCTTCAGGGAATAGCCCTTCTCGCAGCTCTCGGGCGCATCCCCCACAACCCGGACTATCGTGCACCTGTCCCCGCGTGAGAGTCCCGTGGGATGGCATAGCTCGAACATGCCGCATCCCGTGACATCGCATGCTGCTGGCTCGAACACTATCTTTGAGCCGCCAAAAGCCTTCCTTGATTCAATGGCAGCCACGAAAGGCGATTCTACGACCTCTACCGCAAGCACGCCGGCATCGTGTATGGCGCACTCGTGCTTTGCCCCTTCACGTACTCCGACTATCCTGTACCTTGCTCCCCTGTCCAGATTCATGCAGGTCTGCACAAGCTTGCACCCGGCGCATTCCGGGATCTGCCCGCTGAAGATAAATTCGTTGTCCACCTTTGCAAGCCGTGTTCCGATGAGGGTTATTACTACGTCCTGATCCATATTTTCACCTGTTGATTTTATTTTCCATGATCATGATTCGATAACGCCAGTCACTATCGCGAGCCGCCTGGCGGCTTCCTCCGTGAGCCCTGTCCCCAGTATCGTGTAGCGTTCAGGGCGTATCTCATGCGCGCGGACAAGTGCCTCCACGATATGCTCTTCTGATACCCCGAGCTCTCGCGCTGTTGCGGGTGCTCCTATCTTCTCAATGGCAGCCTTTATACTTTTCCAGTCCCCTCCGTGGAGGTACATCATCATGATAGTCCCAACACCGCACTGCTCCCCGTGCAGCGCATGCTTCGGTGCTATCCTGTCAAGTGCATGGCTGAACTTGTGCTCAGAGCCGCTTGC
>DUGO01000027.1 GCA_013331375.1 Candidatus Methanoperedentaceae archaeon
GGTGTATACAGGCTCCTATATCATTGCAACGGACACGGACAAGAGCGGCAGGTACGTAGCGAAATTTGACATAGGCGATACGGGGCTTGAGGGGGGTCTCATGGTGTATATGACCGCGCCGCTTGGCGGGGAGATGGCGGGGGCAGAAGAGCTTAACCAGTCGCCCATACTGTTCCTCAAGATATTCAACAAGAAGAACAACAACCTTCTGTATGACGGCACCCTGAGGCTGAACCAGACGGCTGCCATACCCGGGACAACGGGTTATGTCGCATTTGCGGATGTGAAATACTGGAGCAATTTCTATATTGTAAGGGACAGCGGGGTTACGTGGGTGTATGCAGGCATTGCGCTTCTGGTCGCGACCTTTTCAATACACCTGCTGTTTGTCCCTGCGCGCATCTGGGTCGATGTCACGGAGGAAGATGCAAGCCAGGGAATCTATATAGGCGGGAAGGCTGATAGGGCTGGCAGGCTGTATGAGCAGGAATTCACAGGCATCGTGCAGGAGCTCAGGGAGGGATTAGCCGGTGGCTCAGAGTGAATGGCTTCTCTTCATTGGCGCAGCCCTGATGTATGCGGTCAGCGCTGTCTTCTATATATATTGCCTTGTATTCGAGCGCGAGGACAGGTTAAAGTACGGGATGAACACTGCGGCTCTGGGACTTTTGCTGCACAGCGTCTCACTTGCCATACGGTGGATAGAGGCTGGGCACGGACCGTACATAGCCATGTACGAGGTCTTATCATCCTATGTGTGGGTATCTGTGGCGTTTTTCCTTTTAGTGCATCATAGGTATGAAAGGATACGTATAGCAGGCGCAATCGTCATGCCGGTCGCGTTCCTGATTATGGGAGTCGGCTCAACGTACTCAAGGGACATCACGCTCATGCCTGCCTCGCTTCGCAGCTTCTGGCTTGCAGCCCATGTGGGATTTGCCAAGCTTGCATTCGGTTCCGTGCTTGTCGCTGTCGGGATAGCCGTTCGGTATATCCTGAAGGAAAGGGCGAACGTGCAGACGGGTGAGCCGGAAGAGAGGCATGAGGACTCACTGATATCGCGGCTGCCTTCGCTCGATGCCATGGACGACCTCTTGTACAGGTTCATTGCCTCGGGTTTTCTTTTCCTCACTGTCATGATAGGTGCGGGCGCAATCTGGGCGAACCAGACCTGGGGGAGGTACTGGGGATGGGACCCGATAGAGACTTGGTCGCTCATAACATGGTTCATATACGGCATCATACTGCATATCAGGATGAACGCCGGATGGCGGGGTAAGAGAATTGCGATGCTGGTCATACTCAGCATCTTTGTGCTCGCATTCTCGGCGTTCGGCGTGGGTTATGTGTACAGCGGGCTGCACGCGGGCTATCTCACATCATGAGCCTGCCGCTTCATCACGGCGCCGAAAAAGCCGTCAGTACCATGGATATGGGGAAACGACCTGAAGTATCCCCGGCTGTCCGTGAAATCCCGGAACAGTGACGCGTTAATCTCAATTGCGGGAATGAGCGAAAACTCCGGTTTTTCTGCAAGGAATCTCTCGACTGTATTCTCGTTCTCGTCCCTGCTTATGGTGCATGTGGCATATACCAGCCTGCCTCCGGGTTTTACGAGGCGGCTATAGCGATGGAGCAAGTCATGCTGCTTTGCACCAAGCTCTGAAATATCCTCTTCCCGCAGGCGCCATTTCGAGTCCGGGTTCCTCCTGAACACGCCCATCCCAGAGCAAGGCGCGTCGATAAGCACACAGTCTGCCTTTGATGTATATTCCATCAGGGCAGTGACATCAGCCGTGCTGATATTCGATGCTCCTCCCCTGGCGGCGCGCCTGCGAAGGTTGCCGAGCTTCGCGGCATGAAGGTCGGATGCGAGCACCGTGCCTCGGTTGCCCATCAGCCCTGAGAGGAACAGCGACTTGCCGCCATTGCCTGCACATGCGTCGATGACGAGTTCGCCGCTTTTTGCGCCGCAGAGCATTGTTATTAGCTGGCTTCCCTCATCCTGCACCTCAAAGAGCCCGCGTGCGAATGCATGGGTTTTGAATATGCCATCTTTCTTTTCGACTGCGATGCCATATGGTGAGAACTCAAGAGGTGCTGATGGATAGCCCTCGTCCAGAAGGAGCTTCCTGAGGTTTCTCACGGTTGTCCTGTGAGGGTTTGCACGTATGGTGAGTGGTGGGGCAAGGTTATTTGCGCTGCAGAGCGATTCGACAGCCTCAGCATCACCAAGCTCATGCAGCCACTTTCCGACTATCCAGGCTGGATGAGAGTGATAGAGCGAGATGAACTCAAGTGGAGCGATTTCCCTGTCCGGGAAGCGTACAGAATCCCTGTTCCTAAAGACCGCTTCGACAGTCCGTTTCAGGAAGCCGCCAAGATTCCGGTCTCTTGCCGAAAGTGCGACCGTGCTGTTGATTATGCCTGCCTGCGATGCCAGCCCGAAGAGAGCCTGGTATGCGGCGAGCCGCAGGATGTTCAGGGCGCGGGGCGGGAGCGCGGCAGGGACGGCTCTGGATGAATGTTCTATTATGTGGTCGAGCCTTGCGCGGTGGCGCAGGATGCCGTAGAGCGTTTCCGTGATGGCAGCCTTCTCTGCATCTGAAAAACTTGTTTTCCGGAAGAGCTCGCCTGTGAGCCTGTCAGGATATCCCCTGCCGGATTCAGTCGCGTTAAGCAGCTCAAGGACTGCTGCATGTGCTGCCTGACGTATCGGCTGCCTTCCGGGTGGATGCATATGCATGCTGAGTGCACTGTATATTTAAGAACTTGCAGGTGGGTGTTAAATCGTTTGTGCCAGAATCAAAAAAATTGCAGATACATTCACCTTTTCCGGAGTTGAATGCCTGCTGCGCCAAACGGCGCGCAGGTAACGCAAATGAGAGGAGATATTATCATGTATCCGCGTTCATCGGCGTCCATATGCGGTTTTAAAATTCCATCAGCGGGCAAAACAACAAACGGGGGCACAGGCAGGGTGATTTCAGCCCATGCCCTGACAACATCTTTTTAAGATGGAAGGTTAACTTATGAGCAGAATGAGCCTTAAAATCCGGAACACCACTGTCAGCCGATTGCTGGGCAGGTATGTGGAACTGCTGAAAGGGCATTTAGGAGAAAAACTGCTAAGCATCGCGCTTTTCGGCTCGGCTGCAAGGGGTACGGCGAGATTTCCGGGTAGTGATATTGATATCATGGTCGTCGCAAAAGGGATAATCGGTCTATCCTTCGGGGAACGGATGGGCATCGCTTTGGATCTTGAGGAGAGGATGTCGAAGACCGGGGAATATGCGGCATACAGGGAAAAGTTCGGCAGGAGACCGAAATTCCAGGAGATAATCTTCGATCCCGAAGAACTCAGGGCGCATCCGCCAATACTGCTGGACATGACAACTGATGCCGTGGTACTGTATGACGCTGGCATCTTGCAGGAAGAGCTGGACAGAATGAGAAAGAGAATGAGAGAGCTGGGGTCAAGAAAAGTGAAACACGGTGATTCATGGTTCTGGATACTGAAGCCTGATATGGAGCCTGGTGAGGTTGTGGAGATATGAACACGCAGGCAATGGCTCTTGATTATATCAAGAGGGCGGGAAGATGTCTTCGGGAAAGCAGGGACGCACTCGAAGATAATGACTATCCGATTGCGATTCGAAGGGCGCAGGAGTGCGTTGAGCTGAGCCTGAAAGCGGTACTGCGGTGCTATGCTGTGGAATATCCAAGAGAGCATGAGGTGAGCGATTCCCTGGAGGCGGTTGGGGGTAGATTTCCAGGGTGGTTCTCTTCCAGGATCGGGGAGTTCATAAGAATCTCACGTGACCTCGGAAAAAAGAGAGGTCCTGCGATGTACGGGTATGAGGCAGGACTGAGACCAGCATCCGATATTTTCAGTAAAAAGGATGCAGAGGACGCATTTGGCTGGGCACAGGATGTTCATGATTCATGCACGAGGCTTATACATGAACATATGCGGTAATAATCACAGTTCCAATCCTCATACCGGCAATAAACCGATGGGTTTAATACATAGTCCTGCAAGGGATGCAGTGCAAATACGGATGCGGTCATCATCATCACTCAGAAAGATATTTATTGCGGCAGGTCCAAATATTATGAGCAAAAAGGTGGATAGGAGAATCATGACGGGTGAAAAACGCATATGTTGTGTGGCAAAAGCGAATATGTGGATAGTGGCAATTTTACTCATTGTATTACCACTGCTGCTCAGCAGCACGGCGAGCGCTGCGAATGAGACCGTTCATGTGGCTACCAACAGGTTCGTTATACTCGATGACCCGCGAAATCCCGCAGGCGGCGCATGGAATGATTCTGATTTCAGGCGGCCCTGGCAGAGCGACTACTCGGGCTGGGATTACTTTACAATTTTTAACAAGAGCACGAACATAAATGCTACAGCAATATATATGTTTGAAAATGGAACTCCAGCGTCTGGAATAATCATAAACTTCACCCTTTGGTGGCCCAATGGAACATTAAGAGCCACAACCACAAATCGTACAGATGCCAATGGTCTTGCAAATACGAGCTTTGACTTGAATCGTGCCAATTATTATGGGCGGTGGAGGATAGGCGCGAGTAATGGCAGTACTGGAGATAATACTACTTTTATTTATAACTGGTGGGGATGCTCTTATTCAACTAATCCATGCAGCGTTAGTCACAGTAGCCGCCCACCAACTGCGCCCGGCAGTGCGTCTGCAAATTCGCCATATGCGACGGGCCGTGATACAACAGTAGTTCGAACGACAGAGCACTATGATGGTGCCAGCGGTGTCGCTGTCAATTGTACGTTCTGCCATCAGTCATACGACGGCAGACCTGGCGGTGCAGGGGCTAACTGGCGGAATAACACTAACTATACTTCGGATGTACATCGTAATATCTCATGTGACAATGCAAACTGCCATGGACCTCTGACCGCCTCTGTTACTACAAACACCCATCGTGCAAACATCAACATATCCTCATGCTACAACTCAGCATGCCACGGTAACATGAGTGCCTGGGACAGGATTGATATCTCGAACAAATCAACGCTGAACAGCACTAATAGAAATACCGCACTCTCGCTCTACTCCATCAATAGCACATCAGTTAACGCCACCTTCCACACCCCGGACAGCGCAGTACCCTGCATCATCTGCCACGGACCCATGCACAACATCACAAAACCCAATGATAATGAGAGGTTTACGAGAGATCCTTTTACCGAATCCGAGAACTGCCTGGCATGCCACAAATCCTACGCCAAGCATGATGCAGCACTGAACTGCACGGTCTGCCACAGCGAGGACGTGCACGTGATACAGGTATTTGCGCAGAACGCCACCTTCGTTACATATAATAAGAGCAATCCAAACCCGGCAAGAGGCAACTGTACGACCTGCCACCAGAATGCCTCGTTCCTCGGCGTACTGCGAACCCAGGCAAAGGCAGACCCGTATTCAGGCAATGCCCCCCAGGTGCCTCGCATCAACCACAGCCAGAATATCTGGAACGGCGCGCTCTGGAACAGGACAGGACCTGCGTTCTGGACAAACACCAGCGAGCTCAGCAAGTGTAATTATTGCCATGGAGATACCAAGCATAACACATCTGCGCTCGGCAAGCCGGATAAGTTCGATGGCAACAACACGGTTAGAAACTTTAGTACATGGTGCGGCACATGCCACTACCAGTTCAACCCGTTCTACAGGAACATGACCACGAACATCACGCCTGTGCCGCCTGAAATATCGAGCAATGCCACGTACGGCAACTACCCTTCAGGCGCAAGGGACGGGACATCCTACTATAACCATTCCCTTAGCGGGAATTACACTGATGCCAGGTGCACTGACTGCCACAAGGGCGCAAGCATATCGAATGTGACAGTATTCCTGCATGATGTGAGGAGCGGAGGCGGCGGACCCGATTGCATAAGCTGCCATGATGTTGGGCAGTCTAACGCCAAGATAAACAACTCTGCAATG
>DUGO01000055.1 GCA_013331375.1 Candidatus Methanoperedentaceae archaeon
TGTGCAAGCGATACTTGACCCCGCTCCCATAGGCGTGGCAAACACCGACAGGTTCGTGCAGAATATCAGCAAGCTGTGCGGCGCCGCGCTCCCGGACGAGATTGCCAGGCAGCGCGGGCGGCTGATAGACAGCATGGTGGACGTGCATCACTACATGTACGGGAGGAAGGTGGCGATATTCGGCGACCCCGATATCGTGTCGGCTATCGTTCGGTTCTGTGCCGAAGCCGGGATGAATCCCACGGTTGCGATGACAGCCACAAAGCAAAGGGATTTTGCGACTGACATAAAGGCTGTGAACAGCGAATACGGTACAGATACGCAGATACTCGAAGGAACAGACCTCTACGAGTTCCACGAGGCGGTAAAGACCCGCGGCTCTGAGCTGATACTCGGCAACTCCAAAGGGAAGGACATAGCTGATGATGAGAACGTACCTTTTGTGCGCTTCGGGTTCCCTGTATATGACCGCGTGGGAGTGTACCGCTATCCCATCATGGGATACAATGGCTCGATATACCTGCTTGACCAGATGACGAACGCAATCCTCGGGCACAAGTACGACCCCAACAAGCTGCACCAGTGAGGAACCATGGAATATATAACCGGATTTACAGCAGGCGGCGGGAGCTGGACTCCAAGCTTTGTGGTGAGAAGCGATATCAACAACTGCGGGTGCTGCGGGAAGTGCTTCAAGATTTGCGGGCGCGGGGTGTTCGAGTACATCGACCACCCGAACAGCGACGACCTGTGCGGAGCAAAGGTCATGACAGTTGCGCATCCCGATAACTGCATCGGCTGCGGTGCATGTGCGCGCGGCTGCCCTAAGAAGAACATCGTGTGCGCGCCGAAGGCAAAGGTCGGGTGACCATGTCCAGGATCAGCCACATCCTGCTTTCAGACCCGGTGGTGGTTCCAGCCGGGACAGCGCTTATCGCTGCAGCCAGGCTCATGAACAAGAATAAGGTCGCAAGCGTGCTGGTCAGTCGAAACGGCAGGCTTGCGGGCATAGTTTCAGTTGAGGACATCATGCAAAGAGTGGCTGAGGGGACAGACCTGGATATCCCGGTGGATGAAGTCATGCACTCCCCGGAGCTGATGATCGACTCAGATAAATGGCTCTCAGATGCGATTTCAATATTTGAGCGCAGCAAGGCAACGCATATCGCAGTTGTGGAACACGGAGAGAAGGTAGGCATTATCAGGGCTGAGGATATACTGCACACGTATCGATATGGAGGAAAACATGAGGCTACATTCCATTGAACACGAGCCTTTTGAAGGGCTGGCAAACATCAAAGCCTGGGCAATAAAGAAGGGTCACAGTATCTCCAGGACCCTGATCTACAACAACGAAGAACTCCCGGGTATGGACAGCTTTGACTGGCTGTTCATAATGGGCGGCTCGATGAACATCTACGAGGAAGATAAATACCCCTGGCTTAAGGCTGAGAAAAATTTCATAGCTGACGCCATCGCGAGCGATAAGATCGTGTTAGGTGTGTGCCTCGGCTCCCAGCTCATTGCAGATGTCCTTGGCGGGAAGGTCAGCAAGAATAAGTACAGGGAGATTGGCTGGTTCCCTGTGAAATTGACCAAAGAGGCGGGGAGTTCCCCGGTCTTCGGCTCGCTCCCGCAGCAATTCAATGCGTTCCACTGGCACGGCGACACATTCGATATACCGCCTGGCGCTGCAAGAATAGCGGAGAGTGAAGCATGCGCAAACCAGGCATTCGAGCTTGGTCGCGTGATAGGGCTGCAGTTCCATCTTGAGTATTCAGCAAAAAGCATAGGGCTCATGCTTGAGAACTGCGGGCATGAGATAATTGAGGGTACCTGTGTCCAGACCCCGATTGAGATAATCTCTGAAAAGAATAGTATGCAGCAAATTGAATCGCTGTTGAGCCTGCTACTTGATAACATCGAGCGGGAGTTCGGTGAGCCTTCACAGCACTATGGATGACCTTATTCTGCTCTCAGTCTTTATCTTTGCGGCAGGGCTGCTCTATTCCTCTGTAGGGCATGCCGGGGCTTCAGGCTACCTGGCTGCAATGGCGTTGTTCGAAGTAGCCCCTTCAGATATGAAGCCAGTAGCCCTGACGCTGAATGTGCTTGTCGCGACAATCGCATCCGTCCAATTCTACAGGAGCGGTTTTTTCTCATGGAGGGTCTTTAGCCCGTTCGCCCTGGGTTCCATCCCTTTTGCGTTCATCGGAGGCGCAGTACAACTTCCGGGGCAGGCTTATAAACAGGTAGCAGGTCTTGTGTTACTCTTTGCATCGTACAGGCTCTTTCGATCGGGCAATCCTGCGAGCGGGAATTCGGTTGAGCCAGTCCCGGCTCTCCTGGCAATTCTTTTTGGTGCAGGAATTGGACTCTTGTCAGGAGCGATTGGCGTAGGTGGAGGTATATTCTTGAGTCCCCTGCTGCTGTTCATGGGCTGGTCAGGGACAAAGCAGACTGCCGGGGTCTCAGCGGCATTTATCCTTGTGAACTCATTGGCGGGTCTTGCAGGACATGCGGTCAGCATCCGGTATCTGCCTTCTGATTACTATTTCCTGGCATTCGCCGCAGCATGCGGAGGGATTACAGGTTCGTATCTTGGCACCCGGAGATTCGAAAGTGAAACTCTCTATCGTTTACTTGCAGTAGTACTTGTGATAGCAGGTCTAAAGCTCACATTAATGTGATCGTGGGATACACTGTAATAGCATTCTTTAATGGTTGACTATTTGTATAATGAAATCCAATAGGCTTTCAACCTACGACTTGGCTGACAGGTAGAAAAATGCTCTGGTTCGATACCCCTCAGAAGAAAACGCAAAACATATTAAAGACCATCGGGAAAGGTAAGGCTTCCGAATCTCATGTTCACGAACTTTTGCAGTTGCTTGAGAAGCAGCCCCAAATGGTGCCTGACGTGGCTGCATACCTGATCGCAGTGCTTAAGGATAACAATAAAAAGTCATATATGCTTGCGATATCTGCGCTCAATAAGGTATCTGAAAATGATGATAAGCTCATTGAGGACACTGGAGACGTGATACTTGGCTCGATGCAGAAAGCCCAAAAGGAGCTTGGCGTTGATGGTATGCTCAATGCGCTTGAAATTCTATTTCGGATTGCAAAATATGACCCTGAAAAGATGAAAAATGCGTTCGTTGAGCTCTTCATCTGCCTCGGCAATATGAATCCCAGGGTAAGGGAAAGCTCGTACCACCTGCTGTCCATGATAGCAATCGCAAAGCCCGAACTGTACAGGGGTCACTCCCAGGAGCTCAGGCGGAGCCTGAACGGTCTCAACCTTGACGAAAGGATATACTCGTGTAAAATAATAAGCGCACTCGCTGACCATGACACCTCTATCGTCGAGGATACTTATGAGAAACTCAAGGATATTGCCCTCACGCATGTGAACAGTGACCTGCGCTCTGAAGCTGCGTATGCGATGAAAAAATTCAACATAAAAGAAGAGACTGATACAGGGCGCTCCAAGGAATCACAGGACTTCGACTTTGGGCAGGAGCTCCTGAGACCTGATGACCATAAGCTGGCACCTGACTTCGGAGTGATAGCAGATGAGCTATCCACAAGGATTTCAGATATAAATCTCAAATCAGATGCAGCGAACCTGCTGGATTCCATGGGACTCGGGCATCTCAAGAACCCGGGTGAAAATGAGCCCACTTTTGACGCTGCAAAGCTGCAATCATCATTAAGGCAATTGATGCGCAGCGGCAACGTCGAGCGGGCTGCAATCCTGAACACATATGGTGAGGTGATTGCATCTGCAGGGGAGGCTATCGAAAAAAGCATGCTGGCGAACCTTGTAGCAGTCCTCCCTGCAGGAAGCGGCCCAAGAACCCGCATCAGTCTTGCGGTCAAAGACAGGAATTGCGTTGCAGTGCGCGTTAACAGGAAGGCTATCCTTGCTGTCATGACAAAATCCGATGCCTCGCTTGACATCGTGCAGCTTGAGATGAACAAATCAATTGAGAGCCTGGATAAATTGCTTACCTAAACGCCGACGTCCATGTCCTTATGTGCAGCTATATCCGCTTTTTCGCTCCTGTGGCTGAGCCATATCGCAGGGGCGTCCTTTGTCCGCCCTTTCAGGTCGCTGGTGTAGCGCGTTCGTATTTTCACTGTCACTGCGGTATTGATGCCTATCCCCGAGATTACAGCCTGACCTTTCGAAAGGGACGGCAGCTCTTCGACAAGGTCCCTGCTTATTGATTCAAGTGATTGCGAAATCTGATTCTGGTCGCCCGGGTTGATTACCCGCATTGTCACCTGCGTCATGCACTGCGACAGCGCGTCAGGGTCAAGCTTGCTCGGTCTCTGGGACACCATGCAGACCCCTATCCCGAACTTTCGCCCTTCAGCAAGCAGCCTTTTTATGATGCCCTTTGACTTGGCTTCACCCACAGGCGCGAACCTGTGCGCCTCCTCAAGCACAACGAACACGGGGTAGGGGAGGAACTTGTCCACATGCGATTCGTTGTAA
>DUGO01000180.1 GCA_013331375.1 Candidatus Methanoperedentaceae archaeon
TCGTAGATGCACTGCTCGCTCATGGTAATAGATGTTCGCCCGGGGCAGTGTATGAGCTCCTCCTCAAGCTTTCCCCGGACAAGCTCCTTAGTCCCTTTCCATATCACTATCTCGCCAGTCCTTTCATCAAGGGTTGCGCGAAACGGCGACCCTTCCTCAACCATAAGCCGTACCCTGTGATGGTTAAACCTGAAGAATATCGCTGTGCTTCCAGCCCCGGGTCCGGCTGTAGGTACCGTGAACCTGGGCAGCAGAGACCTGTCCATGTCTATGGCGCCAACGGAGACGAGTTCTGCTTTTATCCTGGCAAGGTCCATATCAGATTATTCAATCTCTACATACATAACAGCTTTCATCATGGAGAGTCAGTCTGAATTACCTTTATCTTCATACGAACCGCACACATCCGCAAGAACGCACTCGCCGCATCTCGGTCCCACCGGTCTGCATACGTCCTGCCCGAACCTGACAATAAGCCCGTTTATGCTAACCCACTGGTGCTCAGGGATTATTTCCATGAGGCGCATCTCGGTCTCCTCCGGCGTCCTGGTTTCCACAATGCCAATCCTGTTGGATATCCGGTGCACGTGCGTGTCCACTGCGATGGCTGGCTTGCTAAATCCGTAGTTCAGGACGCAGTTCGCAGTCTTCCTGCCCACTCCTGGCAACGTTAGCAGCGAATCCATGTCATCGGGTACCCTGCCCCCGAATTTTTCGATGAGGAGACCTGCAATCCGTATGATGCGGGCTGACTTTACCCTGTAGAAACCGACATCCCGTATCAGCGGCTCAACTTCGCCGGGTAAAGCCCGCGCGAGCGCCTCGGGCGTGCCGTACTTCTCAAAGAGCCGCTCCGAGGCTCTTGCTGTCATTTCGTCCCTTGTCCTGTGGGACAGCACCGTGGCTATGAGCACTTCAAATGGCATGCCCTTGTGCCAGCCCTCATCGCTGTACAGCTTACTGAGCCTGCTGATGATGATCTCCGGCTTCCCCTCATGCCCAGCCATATGCCTTCAGTACACCCTCCAGGAGCCTTCAAGCTTTCCGTGCAGCGCGAGCTTGCCGAGCAGCCGGTCAACCCCGGGAGCAATCCGTGCTGGCTTGTGGTTCTCAAGAGGCGTGCCAGGGAGCGGCACAAATGCATGTGCGCGTACCTTCCCGCCTTTTGCGCAGATCCATTCGATGAGTTCCAGGCTCGCAAGCTGGTCTTGCTCGGATTCGCACGGCAGCCCGATGATGAAGTCCACGACAGGCTCAAGCCCGTGCTCAAGGCACATCTCAACGCCGCAGACAATATCATCAACACTGTGACCGCGGCATATTTCACCAAGAACGCGGGAGCTGCCCGACTGCGCGCCCATGCTTATCGCCTTGTTCGCGCAGTAGCAGGTGACAAGCTCGAGAGCCTCGTGAGTGATAAAGCCGGGGCGCACCTCTGACGGGAATGTGCCGAAGAACACGCGCCGACTCTTCTTTTTGAGCGCACGCAGGAGCTTTCCAAGCTTCCCGATCTCAAGGTGCCTGCCGTCGGAGCCGTATGCGAATGCATTCGGGGTCGTGAACCGCACGTCATTGAAGTATGATGCATATTTGGCGATAGTATCAATGCTCCTGTGCCGCATATCATGCCCGAAGATGCGCGGGGTCTGGCAGTAGGTGCAGTGGTACGGGCAGCCCCGGCTTATCTCGATGCTGCCGTATGCCGTCCCGGGAGTGAAGGGAGGATACTTATCAAGGTCAACCGGCGCCCTCTTCCCCGTCTTTACCAATTTCCCGTTTTCCATGAAGGCAATGCCCCTGATGCCTGAAACGTCCTCGNNGGCAGCGTCTCCTAGCCCTCCCCGATGACCACGTAGTCAAAGTGCGAAAGCGCCTCCTGCGGTCTTCCCGTGGGATGCGGACCTCCGGCGATGAATATCGAATGTCTCGAGTCCTCGCATGAGCCTACCTCACGATAGACATTCTGAGCCTGTGCACTGGCAAAGCTGTAGAGCATGATGCCCTCATGCGGCTCATACGCTATCGACGCGCGGGGCACAAGCGACAGCAGGGCTGCGATGCTGTACTGGTTCTTCTTATGCCAGCGGAAATAGACCGGCATGCCCGGCAGGTTGCGATTGGTCACAGGCATCGTGGAAGCCACAGGTTGACGATGGTTTGCAAAACTTTAAGGCTTGCTGTCACATTAACAGCGAACTATGCAGATACTTCTCATTCATTCGGATTATATCGAGTATGAGGTCAAGAGGAACACCCCTGTGGCAGAAAAAATCGATGATGCCCTGCGGAACAGGCGGATGGACGAGGCTCTCGTGGTTTTTACAGCGGTGGAGAAGGTTGACGAGGCAGATCCAGGGGAGACGGTCGCAAAGACAGCGGACGAGATTAAAAAAGTGGCTCTTCAGGTCAAGGCAAACCGCATCGTGCTGTACCCGTATGCCCATTTGAGCTCAGACCTGTCTGACCCGAAGGCAGCCGTGTCTATTATGAAAGAGCTTGAGCAAACGCTTTCAGGCGAATTCGAGGTCATGAGGGTACCGTTCGGCTGGTACAAGGCGTTCACGCTCAAGTGCAAGGGGCATCCGCTCTCGGAGCTGTCCCGCTCTATCCGCCCTGAAGCCAAGGCTGGAAAGGTGCCACAGAAGGAGAAAGAGGAGGTGGTCTCCGAGGCGCTGAAAGCAGAGTCAAAGGCAAAGTCGTACTGGCATGTGCTCACACCCGAAGGAGAGCTTGTACCTGCTGAGACATTTGATTATACCCNNCCTCCGCACGTCGAGCTCATGAAGAGGCTTGAGCTTGCGGATTACGAGCCTGGCTCTGACAGCGGCAACATGAGGTTCTACCCGAAGGGCAGGCTGGTCAAGAGCCTGCTTGAGAGCTATGTGCTGAACGAGGCTTCAGAGCGCGGTGCGATGGAGGTCGAGACGCCTCTCATGTATGACATGGAGCATCCCACGCTCAAGAAGTATCTCGACAGGTTCCCCGCGCGCCAGTATTCGCTTGACGCGGACAAGAGGCACCTGTTCCTGCGGTTCGCAGCCTGCTTCGGTCAGTTCCTGATG
>DUGO01000100.1 GCA_013331375.1 Candidatus Methanoperedentaceae archaeon
GGGATAAGGCGACCCGCAAGTCACTCGATAAGGACGTGTTCAGGTTCGATAAGGGAGACCTCTTATCAGCGTACGGAGAGGTGGCAGGGCGGCTCGTGCCAGGGATAAAGACCGGGTAATGACATGGATAATCGACACATATATATCCTAAAAGGTAAAAGTAGGACTGTGGATGAACTGTGACCATCAAGGTACGTTTTATTCTCCCACAAAGCTGTCCGCGCAAAGAATGCGGTTGTGACCTGTCAATGTGCACTCGAAGCTCTGCTTCCAGTAAATGCGATAGCATGGAAGAGTATCTGTATTGCGAGCAATTTAGTGATGGCAGATGGACGCGAGAGGTCATTCAGATAGTGAGTTCAAGAATCAGGCGTTAATTTCTATTTTAACAGGAGGATACTCAGGTGTTCTACTGCGTGGATTGTAAAAACTTCTCTACCAAGCCCAAGGGCAAGACCAATCTGCCCTTCAGCGGGTACTGCACCAGGGCAAAAAAGAACGTGTTTGAAACTGACCGCGGGTGCAAGCAGTTCGAAGAAGAGATGCTCTGAGCATCAGGATACCATAAGGGTTATTTATACGAATACTCATTATCATTACCTGATGAGCAATGCATGGAATGATATAGTATTACCTAATGCATCAGGGGAAAAAGACTATGAACGATGAGAGTCAGCGCGTACCGACGGGAATAGAGGGGTTCGATGAGCTGTGCAGCGGCGGTTTGATAAAGGACAGGTCTTATCTTGTTTCAGGTTCGTCAGGAGCAGGTAAGACGATTTTTGCATTGCAATACCTCTACAACGGGATAAAAAGGTACGGCGAAAACGGGATTTTCGTGGCGACCGAGGAGCGCCCGGAGTATATAAGACAGAATGGCAGGTTGTTCGGATGGAACCTTCATGCGCTTGAGAAGGAGGGCAAGCTTGCGATAATCGATGCATGCTCGACAAAGATAGGCATACCTTCCCAGGAAAAGTATGTGGACGTCAGACCTTTTGACATGCGCTCGCTCATGGACCACATAATAGCGGTACAGGAAGACACGAATGCAAAGCGGGCTGTGATAGATTCTACAACGTCTATAGGTTTCTACCTGCAGGACCCCGCAAAGATACGGATAGAGCTGCTCAAGCTCAGCACAACGCTTGAAATACTGGGTCTGACATCTCTTCTAACTTGTGAGCTTTTGAACGAGGACCAGCCGAGCAGGTTCGGGGTTGAGAATTTCGTCACTGAAGGCACGATATCACTGTACTTCAAGAGGAATGAGAACGTGCGCGTGCGTGCTGTTGAGATATACAAGATGCGGGGTTCGGACCACAGCAAGAAGGTGCACCCGTTCGATATAACGGCATCAGGCATAGTCGTGCATCCGCATGAAGATGTATATGTATGACGCGCCCGCCCGTTATTATCGTTAACTTCAAGACTTTTGCAGAAGCCACAGGCGAACGCGCGGTCAGTCTTGCGAAGCTGTGTGAGGACGTATCCGAAGAGCACGATGCGGGCATTGCTGTCGCCCCGCAGGCGCCCGACATTTTCAGGGTATCTTCTGCAGTAGATATCCCGGTCTATGCGCAGCACATAGACTGGATACAGGCAGGCAGCTACACAGGGCACGTGCTCGCCGAGTGCGTGCGGGAAGCCGGCGCAACAGGTACGCTCATCAACCATTCCGAGAGGCGCCTGTCGCTTGCAGACATAGATTCCTGCATCCGGGCTGCGCGGCGAACAGGGCTTATGACCGTGGTATGCACGAACAACATCGCGACGACTGCAGCGGCTGCGGGGCTGAATCCAGATTTCGTGGCAATCGAGCCGCCAGAGCTCATAGGTTCCGGTGTCCCGGTGTCAAATGCGAATCCTGATATCGTCAAAAGCTCTGTGGAGGCTGCGAAGCGGGTAGCTCCGGACGTTGAAGTGCTGTGCGGGGCAGGCATATCAAAAGGGGAAGACGTGCGTGCCGCACTGGCGCTCGGGACTTCCGGTGTGCTGCTCGCATCCGGGGTTGTCAGGGCAAAGGACCAGAGGAGCGCGCTTCTCGACCTTGCAGGCGGGGTCAGCCGGGCATAATCGTAGGGATATCTTCAAGTGATAGAGCGAAGGTTCCGGTCCTGTTCAGGTGCGATGCGAACTTTCTCGCGCGCGTGCCCTTGGGATGGTACACCAGTACTGCCTCAGGGCTGCACTTCTTCACCATATCCACAAGCCCGTTCACGTCCATGTGGTCACTGATGTTTATTTTCCTGAATGGGTAGTCCCGGCGGGCTGTGAGCACATACTTTGACCTGTGAGGCAGTGCTGACAGCTCTCCGGGCGGCACGATGCACAGCCCGTCGCCAAGACCGTCAAGGGGCTCGACATCGCTCATCAGCCTCCTTGTAAGCTCAAGAGAGGTCCTGTCCATGTGGACCTTGTCGCAGTAGCCTCCAGCACGCAGGAGTCCGACCGCGCGCTGTGCCTTCCCGAATGTGTAGGCTCCGAAGGCTGCATCATCGCTTATGGCTTCCCTGAACCCGTCCAAGTCGTCGGTAAAATGACATGCAGGGTCATCCGGGTCGCCGTAGCTCGCCTCTGTCACAAGCACGTCGCATTGCGGGAGCGCGCCAGCATCCTTTATGTCGCCGGTCACAAGAATTCGCGTACCGACCTCGTTTTCCCAGTAGAATGCGGCTGCTCCAGGGGTATGTGCGGTCGTGAATGTCTTCACCGTAACGCCGTAGATGTCAATACTTGAGCCTGTCTCGAATACCCTGCCGCAGTACCTCTTACCGTGGATGATTTCAAGGGCTGCGGCGGTCTGGCTTGAGCAGACGCTTTTCTCGCTGCGCATCACGGAACTGCCGTAGTGGTCCGAATGCGCATGTGTGACAAGATACGCATCCGAGCCTCCAGCGAGCGTGCTGTCTATGGAGAACGTCCTGGGCGAGCCCGGATTGAACATCAGTGAGAGATGCGGTCTGTACCCCCGTGCGCTCTTATGCCTCACGGGAAGCACCCCGAGCTCGACGAACCTGTCCAAGAAGCGCGCCCCTTACTTCAATGCGTCGTTCAGGTCTGCTTCAAGCACATCGGCACGCTGCACGCCCACGTATCGCCTGATTATCCTGTCATCCTTTTTTATCATGAGCGTGGGCACAGCCTGTATTTCATTGTCAACTGCGAGCTTGTAGTTCTTGTCAATATCTACCTTCTGGAACTCGACCCTGCCCTCGAACTTCTTTTTCAATGCGGCTAATATGGGGTCCTGCATCTTGCATGGTCCGCACCACTCAGCAAAAAAATC
>DUGO01000216.1:0-3310 GCA_013331375.1 Candidatus Methanoperedentaceae archaeon
CAATTGCCCATGCCCCGGATTTCCGCCAGCCACGCACAGCGTATAGCACGCAAAGCACCCCGGCTGCAAGCCCTGCGACAAGGAAAATATTCCCGGGCGACATGCTACAGCCTCCCTGAAAGCCTCAAGCCCACTGCGATGTTCAGCATCATGAACCCGAGCGCGACAAGTACGAGCATAGTTGTTTCAGTGTCTTTTCCCCATATCCTCAAGAGGTAGAGATACGTTACTGCCAGGGATACAATGCCCCAAACGCCAGTACCGTGCAGGGGAGTTGGAAGAATGGACAGCGCGAATATGAGCAGGGCAAAAGCAGCCAGGAACGGCTCTCTTCCTGCCCTGTAGCTCCTGTAGAATGCAAAGGCGAAAGACGCAAGAATGATGCCTGAGTTCAATTCGTGCAGACCCTCAAGAGAATATACGATAATCATCCCAGCCTTGACGGACACTTCGCAAGTATCCTTTCCGCATTGAAGGACCCGTCTTTCAGGTTTCCTTCCACGACTATTTCCGAGCCCGGATTGAAGGACGATGGGAGGACCCCCGCGAAGGTGACATTCAGATACGCCGTCCCGTCTGTCAGCACGAACTGGTATGTATCAGCCCGGACATTCCTGAACGTCCCATCCTGTATCCTGCCGTCCACAAAGTCAGCCGAACCGTCCCGCAGTGCCTCGCTCACTGTTTTATATTGTACAAGATACCCTGAAACCGTGCTATATGCAAGTAATAGCATAAAAAAGATTACCAGCGCTCCAATGATAGCCCTTTCTTTTTTCATCCCTGAAAAATAGGTATTAAACTATTTAGCCTTAATCGCAACAGGATTTGACTTACTGATGCGGCTTCCTTTTCCCTTATATATTGCGCCGCTGCCTGTCCTATCACGGACTGACCTGACAATGCACTCGCCACATCTTTTCTTATTGCAGTATCTTTTCCCATATTCCACGATGAGTGCATGGAATTCCTTGTACAGAAGGGTTTCCTCCGGGATGCTGCCCTCGAACGCTTCCTGCAGCTCGCCGTATGTCCCCTCGATGCCGTTGCACTGGCATATCCTGCGGGTGTAGGCGTCGATGACAAAACTGGGTCTCCCGAGCGCATAGAGCAGTATGCTGTCAGCGGTCTCATCGCCCACGCCCTTGATTGAAAGAAGCTCCTGCCTGAGCACCGCAGTGTCCTTATTCATGTCTATCCCAGTGAAATATTCAGAAACCCGCATGAGCCTTTCTGCCTTCTGCCTGTAGAACCCNNCTCAATCTGTATGCTCCCAGCTTTCACGATGGCTTCGGGTTCGAGCAGTGATGCCTGCCTGAGATTCCCAATGGCTTTTTCCACGTTTTCCCATCGCGTCTGCTGCGTGAGCACAGCCCCGACCGCTACCTCAAATGGGGTATCCGCAGGCCACCAGTGCTGCGCCCCCAGCAATTCATGTAGACGCTCATACATCCACTTCATACGAACTTTACACCGAGGTCTTTCATCCCGTTCATTTTACCCAGGTTCAGCAAGAACGGCGTGAGCGCTTCTATCATGTACGATGACCCAAGCGGACCGCCGTCGAACGGGCGCAGATTACGAATCTCGCGGGTCAGCGACATCACCATTTTCTTTGCATCGTCATCGTCCCCGCAAACCACCACATCTCCCTCTATCTCGAGGTCGAGGTTGCACAATTTTTTTGCTGATACATTATGGTATGCTGAGACGACCCGCACTTCCGGGGGCAGCAGGTCCCGCATCTCAAGCGCAGCACTGCCCTGAGGCGGCGGCGTGTATTTATAGTATTCGTTTTTCTTCATGGGTACGACAAGGGATACCACTATCTGGTCTTTGAAAAAAGGGCGCGCACTGCCAAGTACCCCTGCCACTGACTCATACGGGACAGAAATCACAACGATGTCAGCCCGGGTTACGGCTTCCTCGTTGGAATAGCCCTTGATTATGCTGCTTATGCCTTTGCATGATAGTGATTCTATGTATCCCGGTGCGGCTTTCCGGGCTTTATCGGGGTCGCGCGAGCCTATCAGAATCTCGTGGTTTCGCGCCCAGCGGAGCGCCAGTCCCTCGCCAATGAAACCAGTGCCTCCGACTATCGCTATCTTCATGCCTGTCATCTAACTGTCTTAGTAAATCTCATGTTACTTTAACCTTGCGCGTTTCCTCCCTGCGCGCTACAGGGCTGGTGGGCATCAAAAAATTATTTATGCTATGTCCGCATATCATATTTCTGCTGGTACTATGCTGGAAAATGAATATATTCAGATATTTGTGGAAATATACAATGCAGGCGCCGCATCGATTCTTGTTTTTCTTATCGGGGAAATTTTGATAATGATGCGGCGGGTCGACAAGGACNNTATTTCGATTGCAGGCGCAGCATTTTCCATACATTCACTTGTCAGGTTCGTGGAGCAGGTCTTTGAAGTGACAATCTCCTTTTACGGCGTCCCGCTATACCTGTATGACATTACACAGATCATATTCATAATTGCCTTCCTGCTCGCAGTGTACCAGTGGTACCTGTTCATAGGAAGCATTTCAAAGAATCTTGCCCGTCCCAGCAAGGACGCGGTGATTCAAAAGCTACTTAAGGAATCGCAAATGTAATGATAAACTAAAACTATCTAAAGAGCCATGTCCTATACTTTCACGGAAACATTCATTGAGATTTACAATACGGCTGCAGCATTCGTGATAGTCTTCCTGATAGGACAGATACTTCTCATGATGCGGCAAATCGATAAAGATGTGCTGAAGGCAAGGTTGTTCCTGAGGGGCGACATCCTGCAGAAGACCTGGACTTTCGTATCTGCAGCCGCTGCCGCCTTTGCGGTTCATTCTATCACGGCATTCATGAAGACGTTGGAACTGCCCACGTATTACATATACGAGATCAGCCAGGTAATATTCATCATTGCTTTTGTAATAGCAGTTTACCAGTGGTATGCGTTCCTGTCCGAGGTCCCCAAGCGCCAGAGTTAAAGCCACGGCTGATATTTTGATACATAATCCAATTGTACGAGGAGGTTTCGGCATCAAGGAGGAAATCTGGATAGAAAAGTACCGCCCTAAGAAGCTTGACGACATTGTCGGGCAGCCTGAGGTAATCAAACGCCTGAAATCGTACGTCGAGTCGAGGAACCTCCCGCATCTCATGTTCTCAGGACCTCCGGGAGTTGGCAAGACCGCATCTGCAGTCTGCATTGCAAAGGAACTGTTCGGAGATACGTGGAACGATAATTTCACTGAACTCAATGCAAGTGACGAGCGCGGGATAGACGTCGTGAGGAACAAGATAAAGAAC
>DUGO01000216.1:3341-3583 GCA_013331375.1 Candidatus Methanoperedentaceae archaeon
AGGTTCAAGCCCATCTCAAGCTCAGCCATCGAGGAGCGTGTACGCATGATAGCGAAAGTGGAGGGGCTGGTTGTGCTCGATGACGGGATGGCTGCTATAAAGCACATAGCAGAGGGGGACATGAGAAAGGCTATCAACGCCCTCCAGGCTGCCGCTCTGATAAACAAAGAGATAAACATGGACACGATATACAGGATAACCGCCACCGCGCGTCCAGAAGAAGTGGCTGCACTCCTCAACCT
>DUGO01000022.1:0-2797 GCA_013331375.1 Candidatus Methanoperedentaceae archaeon
CTACACCGCCGTTGACATGTGGCATACTGTTATTGGTATTTTAATTTGATTTACCAATTCCTGTAGATAGAATTTCCATCCCTTATTTCGAGTTCCATTACTCCCACCGCCGTCCGCACAAATCATCAGGCCCTTTGCATCTGGATAATTATATCTTCCAAACATAAGCCACCATTGTCTGATGCTTTCAACCGCAAATTCAGCCGTGTCATGACTTATTCCCACATTTACCATTCCTTCATTTCTCTTTGTATCATAAATCCCATATGGTGTTGCCATTCCAATTCCAAGTGAAAGGAAGTCATAAACATTTACTTCTTTTGCCTCACCTTTTTTTGTCCAGGTTCTTCCAGGGTTTTTGAATTCTCCCACTCGTTCTTTCTTTTTTGTATCGACTGATATTACAGGATATCCACTATTCATAAATTCTTTTGCCTGTTCATTTATATATCTGAACTGTGCGTCTCTTTCTGGAACTGAAGAACCTTCGATATTTTTCTTGTTTGTTTGAAGTGAGTAATTGTTTTCTTTCAAAAGGCGTCCAACTGTGTCTGGATCAATTTTATGCTGTAGTTTTCTCAATTCATCAGCAATTTTGTAAGTAGATTTGTTTGTCCATTTAAGGAGACTCATTGGGTCACCTGATGTGTTTTCATCCATTATTTTTTCAAGATCTCTAATGATTTCTGGATCTTTTTCTTCCACCTTTTTTCTTCCTCCCCCAGATGCTCGAAGTCTTTCTGGTGGTTCAAGTTTTTCCGACGTTTTGAGCTCTTCGATCCCTTTGCTTATTGTTGAATGTGACATACCGGTCAATTCTTCCACCTTTGATATTCCGCCCCAGCCAATTTCAAGGGCTATTGCACCGGCAAAACGTCTGGCTTGAACTTCATCTGCTCCAGATAGGGCTTTTAGCCACCATGTATACTGTTTGTGAGTCTCCATGCTACTGTATATGGTAGCCTACATGATAAAATTTGCTATGTTATTTTTCGGTAATTCCTAAGTATGCTAATTCCTCCATTCGTTAGCTCGTTTTCGCTGGTACTGATATAATACTTATGGTTGATCGGGATGCAAATGGGTTGTTGGAACAGCCGGTATAACATCTCTTTGCGACCCGGCGTGGCATGAACCTGCTCCGGCAAAATATATCAGCGATGCTGATTATATAGCCTCACGTAATCCAGGAGTGCATTATTATCCATGGCAGGAGATATCTCACAATACTTCACAGCTGCATACCGCCAGCTGAAATGCGAGCCGAGATTCATCATCCCGGAAATGGTGACAAGCGCGCTTGGCTCATCTGTCATCTGGGCTCTCGCACTTGCTCTGGTCTTACTGTCAGTCCCGGTCGCAGGCAATGTCGCAGGAATACTGGAGAGGCACAGGGATGTGCTTCCGCTGCTTACAGATGAAGAAAACCCTCCTGAATCCGCCGACCCGCGGATACGCGCCCTCGAACAGGAGTTCGTAGCGCTGAGCGATTCCTTTGCCGTACTTGTACTTATAGCGATTCTTGTCGTAGCAGCGGCTGGCTTAGCCTGGTTTTTCGTGTTTTCGTGGGCAACGGCGGGGTCGTATGGGTACATTTTCAAAGGCGTAACATCTGAAATGGACTTTAGGAATTTTCTTTTTTATGCCCGAAATTACACCTTCAAGGTGGCTGGTCTGTTGCTCACGGTTTTAACCATATCCATATTCCTGCTGTTATCGCCTTTTACCGCAGTATTGCTCCTCCCGCCACCGTTCAATATCCTGGTCGCCGCCATTTTGCTGGTTGTGTTCTCCCTGGTACTTCTTGTAGTGCTGTTTCTCCTTTTCTTTGCAGGGGAATGTATCGTAATAGAAGGCAGGGGCATCTTCGCGTCCATGAAACGAAGCGCGGAGATTGTCCGCACGAATGCGGGGTCAACACTCCTGTTCCTGCTATTTGAGTTAGTTATTTCCATCGTGTTCGGAATCTTTTACTTTTTGGCTGATATGGTTGCAGGCCTGTTCAACTCGGATATTTCGCCCTTTTTCACAATGGTATCCGCCTTCGTTCTCGCGCCACTGTTATACCTTGCAAAGATGAATTTCTTCCTTGACCTAACCGGGAGGGGCATACGAACAATGGGCGCAGAGGTCGCGTATTTCAGGGCTGCACGGGACTTGATTCGGGATTCACCGCGGATTCTGCTCGAATTCGTGGNNCGATTTATGTGATGGCTGCCTTAGTGTCGGTATTACTCGGCGCGAGCGCCGGGTATTATATCGGGATGCCCTTCTCTTTCATTGGAGACGACATGACCAGTATCATATCAAACCAGATGACTGAGACGCTTTTCGGTCCCTACGTATCGCTGCCTTCGTTCGATTTCATTGAATATTTATCAAATAACGCAATGGTCAGCATGAACCTCGGGATCAGCGGCATTGTTATAGGCTTGCCTCCAATGCTCGGGCTGGCTTTCAACGGGGTGGTTGTCGGGTTTGTCTATGGTGTTCTGCCTGCGGATGTTGCGACGGTTTTCCTTGTGACACATGGTGTTTTTGAATTTGCGGGATTTATCATCGCAGGAGGAGCCGGCATCAAACTGGGCGTAAGGCTGATGAACAGATATGTCGATGTAAATCAGGCTATCGAGGAGACTATACGGGTAATACTGGCATCGCAGGTGCTGATATTCATTGCAGCGCTCCTCGAAGCATTTGTTACGCCGATAGCTGCCTCGATATTGATATGATACCCTGCGAAACCATTAAGTGCTTTAAGACATTATGGAACAGGCTTGCACCGATGGTCTAGCGG
>DUGO01000022.1:2821-6407 GCA_013331375.1 Candidatus Methanoperedentaceae archaeon
CTCATACCAGGTCCTGGTAAGCGGCACGCAGGCGAACAAGTTCATCGGGAAATCCATCGGGGATACGATAGACGGAGAGGCAGTCGGGCTTCCAGGATATACGCTTTCAATCACCGGAGGCTCGGACAAGGACGGTTTCCCGGCGCGAAGTGACCTGCCGGGTGCAAGAAGGCATAAGATATTCACGGCTGGCGGGACAGGATACAGTCCCGTGCATGCAGGCAGGAGGAAACGGAAGCTCTTGCGCGGGCGCGAGATATCACAGGATTCGCTCCAGATAAACACAAAGATAAAGGACTACGGAGCCAAGCCTGTTGAAGAGCTCATCACGCCAGCGAAGAAGGAAGAAAAGCCAAAGGAAGATACAAAGCAGAAGAAGGAAAAGAAGTAACAATCAGGCTTTTCGCGGGTCTGTTATTCCGCCCATGACCGCGCTTGCTGCTGCGGTCTGTGGGGATGCGAGATATATCAGTCCGCCAGCTCCCATCCTGCCCCTGAAATTCCTGTTCGCTGTCGAGAGGCATACTTCCCCCTCCCCTATGACGCCCATGTGGGCTCCGAGGCACGGTCCGCATCCGGGCGGGGCTATTATCACGCCAGCCTCCAGCAGCCGTGCGATTATCCCGCTCTTTGCTGCTTCTATCATCACGTTTCTTGATGCTGGTATCACAAGAGTCCTGACAGTGACTTTCCTTTTCCCGATTATTCGCGCAGCAGCCTCCAGGTCTTCGAGCCTGCCGTTAGTACATGTGCCTATGAACACCTGGTCTACGTGAGTGCCCTCAACCTCGCTTACATCACATACGTTATCGACCTCATGGGGTCTTGCCACCTGCGGCTGGAGCCCACTTATATCATATTCAAGCTCTTCAGAATATTCGGCATCCGCATCGGCATATACTGGTGTGTAGGCTGCCGCAGCCCGCCCTTTCAGGAAATCAAATGCTTTTTCGTCCGGAGGCACTATCCCTGCCTTTGCGCCCATCTCGACCGTCATGTTGCAGAGCGTCATCCTGCCTGAAATTGATAGGATGTCTATCGCTTTTCCGTAGAACTCCATGGCTCTGTACGTGGCACCATCCGCGCCTATTTCACCAGCAAGGAAGAGCGCGATGTCCTTGGCAGACACGCATTCGCCGGGAGTCCCGTTGATTGTGACCTTCATCGTCCTCGGGACGCGGAACCACAGCCTGCCTGTGGCGAAAATCTCGGCCATATCCGTGGCGCCCACACCAGTGGCAAAGGCGCCGAATGCGCCATAGGTGCATGTGTGAGAGTCAGCGCCCACAATCAGCTTGCCGGGAAGCGCGAACCCGTTCTCGGGCAGCACCTGGTGACAGATGCCCTCGCCCGCATCAAAGAAGTTACTGATTTCCTGTTCCTTTATCCAGTCACGCACCTGTTTCTGCAGGTTCGCCGTATTTTCGTTATTTGCAGGTACGATGTGGTCGAATGGTATGATTATCTTCGATGGGTCCCATACCCTGTCAGCTCCCATCTCCCTGAAGGACTTGATGGCGAGCACGCTTGTGCCGTCGTGCGCCATCGCATAATCTACGCTTGCTATCACGNNCTTGTGCCGTCGTGCGCCATGGCAAAATCAATCCCAGCAGTGACAAAGTCTTCTGCTCTTGCTTCTTTTCCAGAGGCGCGGGAGAGAATCTTCTCGCTTATGGTGGGCATGGCATCATGATTGGGCTGTGGTTACAATAAATGTTTGGCTGTGAGATGGCTGAAGATTAAAAATTAATAGTGGTGGGTGTCCATTCACCCACCAGGCTTACCGTCCTGTCTGGTTATCCCTGTATCGTTATAGTGATGCTGCTTGTAACGGTCACTCCCCGGCTATCGGTCGTCGTGGCTGTGATTATATAGGTGTCAGTGGTGAGGGGAGCTGGCGCAGGAGGCATCCAGGTGACGCTTGGACCCGCACCGATTGGCACAGGCGTCCCGGCGGGCTGCAGGGTCGCAGTCCAGCCTGGAGGCGTGGCTNNCCACTGGAGGCGTGGCTGGTGTTGACGTCAATCCTGCCGCAACTGTGGAGGTGGCAGTCAGGTTCACGGTCAGCCCGGCACTATAAGGGAAGTTCGTGTTGTTTGCAGGTGCCATGATAGCGACTGTCGGGATGGGTACAGTCTTGGCGGTCACGCTGTACGGTCTCATCATTTCGTTGTCCTCGTGATCGACGATGTGGCAATGCCAGACATAGCCATGCCCGCCGTTGGGATTGAAGGAATAATACAGGTTCGGATCGGCGATCGGCTTGTCAAGCGGTGCGAACCGCACAGCTATGCGCGTGACCTGACCAGGCAGCATGACCACGGTATCCTTCCATCCTCTCTCATTCTGGTTGGGAGGCAGTATAGGCGACGGCAATCCTGTCGCAGGATCCTTAAGGAAGGGTGTCACATCTGGATTTCCTCCGATATAGTTTGAGCCGTTGGGAGTATAATACGGATTTGGCGGACCGTACTCAGGGATCCATGCTCCTCCAAATGCTGCATCGTAAGCAGCCTGATAACCCACAGTATCCATGACCTGTCGGTTCAGGAGCTGGAACTGCACAAGATGCAGATGCATGGGGTGTGCATCCACCGTGAGGTTGATGATCTCCCACACTTCTGTGGTTCCCTCCTGGACGATCTCTGAATACCAGGTATCAGGGGAAGCTGGATCTGGATTTGTGAACCCTGGTGGAACTGTGCCATCCGGTCGCTTGCCATTATATTTGGTATTATTGAGCATCATCTCAAGCGGCAGTAGTGTACCGGGGTCCAGCCATTCGTTCAATGTCAGGGACCTCTTTATTGCTGGGACAACTCCTGGAGCAAGCACTCCAGTCGTCGGATTCACGAGTCTGACTATTCTGTTAGCCAAGGAGCGAAGCGCAGTCTTCTTGGTTGGATCAAAGGTTGGATCCGGCACAGGGACGAGCGGCGCCATCCCTACCCTGAACTGTAATATCTGGTCTGTCGTGCCCCTGACCACAGGCAATCCGACAGGATACGGTGTTGGGGCATTATTGGTCACAAGGATATTCATCACTTTATCCTGCTGGGCAACCGCAAAGAAGTCAACGATAACATCGGCTCGCTCACCGGGACCGAGAAGGAGGTTGTTGACCTTCACCGGGAAGTCGAGAAGCCCGCCGTCTGTCCCTATCTGCCAGAAATCCACTTTTGACCTGAGGTTATAGAACCGTGCATTCGAGCCGTTCACGAACCTCAATCGGTATCTTCTGGGCTCAACATCGAGGTAGGGCCATGTCTTCCCATTCACCACTATCGCGTCGCCGAAGAATTCAGGTATCCAGAACGGATGCACGGTTGGATTGACACCACCGTCGGGGAAGAAGATCTGACCCTGTTCATCAAACTGCTTATCCTGTATGGCGATCTCGATCTCGTACTTTCCGCTTGGCAGCGGTGGCGTAACAGCCGCTTCCACTGCGTCCCTTATGAAATAGAAACCTACAAGACCTGCGTGGACGTTCAGGCGAGTGACTCCAAGGGCGTGGTCATGGAAGAAGAGGGTCGTGCTGCCCTGAACGTTGGGATAATCATAGGAGAATTTCGAAAAACCACAT
>DUGO01000019.1 GCA_013331375.1 Candidatus Methanoperedentaceae archaeon
GGGTTCATCTTTCCCAGTGTGCCAAGCCTTGCGCAGTCACGGTCTGTAAGGAACAGGTGGTGAGGTGTCACTTCACAGGTGACTGCCTGCTTCTTTCGCTTCGCCTCCCTCACAAGCCCCACCCCTTCCCGGGTGCTCACATGGCTGATATGCACATCCGCCCCGCTCGAACCTGCTGCCTCAAGCGTCCTTGCTATCGCGACCGCTTCCGCAAGCTCGGGACGCATGCGCGAGTGCGATTCTGGCGCAATCTCCTTCGCCAGCAGCGCGGATGCCTCATTTATTGTAGCAGCATCCTCGGCGTGCACGCATGCCCTTGCCCCGAGCCTCGCAATCTCGGGCAGCGCCTCAAAAAGCACCTCGTAACCCGCGCCTGCGCTGCCTGTGGATTCCGCAAGGAATATCTCCCCGAATGCCAGTGCTCCCAGCTCCCATAATTCCCTGAGAGCCGAAATGTTCGCACGCGTGACGCCTGCGTTTATGCAAAAATCGACGATGGAACGCCTCGCAGCCTTCTGTTTTTTCCTGAAGGAATCCGGGTCCAGCGTGGGAGGAGACGTGTTGGGCTGGTCAACCACCGCAGTCACTCCTCCTGCCGCTGCCGCACAGGAGCCGCTGACCCAGTCCTCCTTGTGCGTGTAGCCCGGGTCCCTGAAATGCACATGCACGTCTATTGCACCGGGAAGCACAAGAGCCCCATGCGCGTCTATTACCGTGTTGACAGGAGATGTGCCGATGACCTTGCCGAGCTTTGATATCCTGCCCCGCTCGATCGCTATCTCGGCTGGCTGGAGTATCCCGCCAAGGATTATCCTTGCGTTCTTGATTACAGTGTCAGGCATTACCTGTACAAATCCGGCTGTAAGTATTTCAAGCTTGCAGCTCTGGCTTCATCAGTTCTTGTCGCCTGCAAGCCGGATCAGGTTCTCCTTGCCCTTGCGTACCTTGATTATCGTCCCTTTCTCCTTCATCTCGGCAAGAACGATGCTGACTTTCGACTTTGACAGCCCCATCTCCTGCACGATGTCTGACTGGAATGCCTCGCCACCCTTTTCCCTGAGCATCTTGATAATTGTCTCGTCGTATTTCAGTTCATCCGCCTGCGGAAGCGGTACGGTTTCCTGCGATACCGGCACGGCGTTTTCAGGTGAGCCGGGTGGCTGCTGCATGGAGCGTCTCTTTTTCCAGAAATAGAGATATACACTTGAGATTACGGCAAGGATGACAACAATGACAGCTATCGATGTCATTTCGCCTGAGCGCACGAGCACTACACTTGGCTCACCCCTGGCAAAGCTGTGATAGAAAGCGCCGTCCCAGATTATTCTGCCGCCTTCGCGCCTGTCAAATTGCGGCGATGCGCTCTGTACGTCATAACCGCCGGGTATCTCCATGGCTATCACATTGTCTTTCGTCAGCACCATGCCTTCGGAAAATGCGTCGCCGATGAAGATATTCCCCGAATCAGTGCGTGCAAAATTCTTCCATGTGAAACTATACTTTATTACGCCAAAAGAGCCGGAGAAACTTTTCACAGTGTCATATGACACATTAAAGTTATCAGCGCTCATATTCCTGCGTGAATATTCTGAAGCTGCGAGCAGCATAGCCTCAATTGAAGAACGGAATTCCCCCAGATCCTGCTGCTTCAGCTCAGGGTCGATACCACTTTTTATGAACTCTTCCCACTCGTCTATTTCCAACTGGTTCAGAAGGGGTTGCTGTTTCTCTATAACCCAGAGAGCATTACCGGTATCCTGAATAGTTATTGTATATATCGTCTGGGCTGAGGACAATTGAATCCAGAGCAATAAAAAAATAGAGAATAGGGCCAGCTTAGTCATCTGACCCATTCTTGGCAGCATATGTAATAATACTTACGATTTAATCGCTGCTGTGACCTTTCCCATTCTTGCCATTGTTGTTTTTCGATCCTGCATTGTTGCTCTTACCTGTATCAGATGACTTGCCGTCGCCATTATTACCACTGGATCCTTTGTTACTATCGCTGGATCCTTTGTTACCATTGCCGGATCCTTTATTACCATCGCTGGATCCATCTCCAGATTGCTTTTTACCGTCAGTAACCTTTGCAGGCTTATTCGAAATCCCGGAGTCGGATTCGGCTTCAGACAGCTGTTCAAGGTCGTCTCCTGCCCGATTATCCCTGAGTTCATCCCTTGCTATCTTTGCAAGTGATCGGGAGAGTTGAGAGTCTGCTTTTGCATCCCTCTGTGCCTGCTTGATGGCTGCAGTGTACTCCTGGCTTGTGATGTTACCTGCCTTGAGCTCAAGACGGAGTGCTTCTCGCGTCATCTGGCGTTTTGCAATCGAATCATGCAGGATATTGACTTTCTGTGCGACAAGCTCAGAATTTCCACCATGCTTTGCCACTTTGTACTTGAACATGCGAATCTTGATATCTGTAACGTGGTATTCAAGCGCATCGTCTATTATGTCAAAGATGTTCCCACCGCTGTACGTTCCTATCTGGTAGACGTTGGCATACCATCTGAACTCAACACCTGAGCCATTGCCTCCTTTATAAATTATGGTATGGCTTCCGATGCTGCTATTAGTCCAGGTATGTGTATACGACGAAGTTGCACCCGCAGTAGTCCCATTCACCGCCACGCCATCAACTGTCCAGTTGTTGGATAGCGAAGAGGCTGCAAGCGTTATTGAATAAGTGATGGTTTCATTGATTGAATTGTTCACGTAAATATAATCGACGACCTGTGGCGACCATGTGACAATCCCGGTTCTTGGTGTAGCTGTTGCCGTCTGGGTTGCCGTAGGCGTTGCTGTAGGCGTTACTGTCGGCGTTGCCGCAGGCGTTCCTTCAACCGCACCCGCAGGCATCACCAGTGCCGCCGTTAACAGGAACATTATTGCGACCTTCATAAGTTTTGCGACCTTCATAAGTATCACCGAATTTTACTATGCTTTGTAGGGATATAAGCCCATCTGAGGTTTATCCGAAATTAATGGGGTTTTTTTAGTTTTAAAGCATTATCCGGATTTATTATCGGTTTTTATGGTTCATTGGTATGCATATACTTTTTTAAGTCATGATAATAGCTTATAAAACGGAAAATCTCTATTTTAGGGAATATGATTGTAGAAAATAAAGATATCATTTGCCGCAGGTAAACATCCCGAAGGATTGTAACGCTCTAAACTTTATTTCCTATAGTTTTATATATCATACTATCGTATGATAGAACATATCATGCTGTCCGAATGGCGCAAATTTCGCGGCTGGAGCGTGCTTGAGTTCTTTCTCACACAGCCTTCTGCGCAGGTGCACATCAAGCAGTTTGCGAGAGCCCTGGACATCAGCCCCCAGACGTCCAATTACTATCTGCGGCTGTACGAGGCTGAGGGGCTGCTCCTGGCAGAGCCGATTGGCAACCTCGTCAGGTTCAGGCTTGATAACAGCCTGCCGCTTGCCAGGGAACTGAAGAGGTCTTACGTCTGCATGCTGCTGCACGAGAGCGGTTTCACACGGGAATTCATACGCCTGAACCCGGCGACACGGTGCCTGCTCATCCACGGCTCCCACGCGTCCGGTGACTTTACAGAAAAAAGCGATATCTGCCTTCTTGTTGTAACTGATGGTGGGGAAATTGACACGCATCCTCTTGAACTGCTGGAGACAAGGTTCAACACGCAACCAGCCCTGCATAAGTTCACGACCGCAGAATGGGAAACTCTCATGAAAACTGACAGCCAGTTCCTTGAATCGGTATTATGCAATCATATTCTGCTATACGGAAAAACCGTGCCAGAATTACCTGTAAAACCAGAAAACCTGGAAAAACCAGCAGCAGACGTACCGATTGCCAGAGGAAAACCGGATTATGTGTACCTGGAAGAGTGACGGGAACGATGTATTACCATTCACCTCTTACCCATAGCTCTCCTCATTATCTTTATCGAGCACAGCTCCCCGCACATGGTGCAGGTCTCCCCGCTCTCCCTGTGTATCGCACGCGCGCGCTCCCCGTCCAGGCATAGCTGGAACTGGCGGTGCCAGTCAAGTGCGCCTCTTGCAAGCGCCATCTCCCTGTCCAGCGCCCTCGCCCGCTCCCTCTGTCCGGGTCTTACAAGGTCGGCTGCATGTGCAGCTATCTTCGTGACCGCCGCGCCCTCCCTGATATCATCAACCGTAGGAAGCGCCAGGTGCTCGGCAGGCGTGGTCATGCACAGGAAGTCTGCGCCGTGCATTCCTGCGACAGCTCCGCCTATTGCAGCCGTGATGTGGTCAAAGCCAGGGGCAATATCAGTCACGAGCGGACCCAGAAGATACAGCGGCGCATCATCGCAGATATGCTTCATGGCGCTCACTGATAGGGCTATTTCGTCAAGGGGCACATGCCCGGGTCCCTCGACCATGCTCTGTACCCCGGCTGCGCGCGCCCTCCTGACGAGCTCGCCGAGCGTGATGAACTCCATGAACTTCGCCCTGTCGGAGGCATCCTGAATGCAGCCGGGACGCATGCCGTCCCCCAGGCTCAGCGTCAGGTCGTACTCATGAGCAAGCTCGAGCAGGTAATCGTATTCAGCATAGAATGGGTTCTCCCCGTTCCTCTGCATCCATGATACGAGAAAGGCGCCGCCACGGCTTACGACCCCAAGGATGCGGTCGCTATTGCGGAGGCGCTCAACGCTGTTCAGGTTCACACCCGCATGGATGGTGACAAAATCGATGCCGTCGCAGGCGTGCTTTCTGACGCAGTTAAACATATCGTCAGAGCTCATGTCCGCCGGGTCGCTGTACCTGCTTGCAGCCTGGTAAACTGGCACGCTTCCCACAGGCACGCCCTCTGCAGCCTGTATGACCATCTTCCGTATCCTGTCAAGGTCGCCGCCCGTTGACAGGTCCATGACAGTGTCAGCGCCGTACCTGACCGCTGTCCTCACCTTCTCCATCTCGGAACGGATGTCAACGAGGTCTACTGATGTTCCCACATTCGCATTAATCTTGGTGCGCGTGAACCTGCCCACGCCGAGAGGATGCGCTCTGCTGCGTGAGCTTCTCAATATGGCGATATGCCCTGAGGCTACAAGGGACCTCACAGTTCCCTGGTCAAGTCCCTCATCCATTGCGACTGTTTCTATCTCAGCGGCGGCATGCCTGCGTGCATCTTCCAGTAAGGTCATCGGGAGATTACTGTGTCCCTGAAGCTATATTTGTTTGCATTTCAAAGATTCGTTCGGGCAATGAGATGTTTTCAAATCCCACCCTGAATGCTGCCTTACAAAATATGAAAAATATGTATTATAGCCCGGAGAGGATTCGAACCTCTGTCGCAAGGTCCAGAGCCTCGCATGATTGACCGCTACACTACCGGGCTTCGCATGTTCCGTAATATTCATAGCTACGTAAAAACTTATCGATGCACATGCCATACGCGATGCAGGACAGGGCTGAGTTCGTTTTGCGCGTTGGAGTCCCGGAAAATGGCAGGGTGCTTGACCTGGGCTCGGACGGCAGGCTCGCCGGATATCTGGGACAGAATGCAGTGGCTGGTTTTTTCACCAGAACCCTTGCAAATACCGCACGAACGCAGGATACTGCTATAGATGCTGTTTGCATCCGCCTGCTTCACTTGCCATTCCGGTCAGCATCATTCGGCGGCATATTCTCATACCATGCGCTTGACCTCCTGCATCCANNTCATCGAGCTCTCGCGCGTGCTCTGGAATTCCGGCATCCTGGCGTTCATGCTGACATCATCAACTGCACGAAGCAGGGCGCAGACCGGAGCGCTCCTCTACAACGAGATACTCCAGCAGGCAGGGCTCTTGCACAGGCATGACGTGGACAACGTGGCGCATGCGCTTGAGCTGTCCGGCTTCGGCGATATCACAATCGAAGTAATAAACCGCGGCGTTCCGGTGCCAGCAGAATGGGTGCGCGAGCACATAATCACGATTGGGAAGCTTTTGCGAAGCGAGGACAAAAGCCAGAAAGAGCTCGGGCGGCGGTACATCGCAAGCGTTGAGACCGACGGCGAGGAGCTGCTTCCTGCAGTCCAGTTCACTGCCAGAAAGCAGAAGAAATTCTGAATTGGTGTGTGGGACAAAAATATACGATGCCATTACAGTCAATCTTTCAGTATGACCCAAAAATCCTCCAGGGTCTATGCCATAGCGAGAAAAAATGCCATTCTGAGAGGTTCACGGAAATGGAAGGATACCGTTGCTGATTTTGTCAATGAATCCATGCATTATATCGGGCAAATTACCTCCAGGAACAATTATGGGTCTGCTATCTCTGCTGATAAAAGATGGTTTGGCTGGAGGGTATAACAAAGAAGGGCTGACAGGATTGATACTGCTCTGGCTTGTACTGGTGTATGGCGTAATCTGCCAAACTTGCACATGGGTTAATTCGGTCCCACAGCCGATTAGAGGATAAAACCGATGGGCTTATTTAGTATCATATTCAAAAAAGTGAATGGTGTTACTAATGGCAGAGGCGGGTGAAGGCAGCGTGAATATTCGCGTAAAGGGAATCAAATCCAGGAATCCGATAGTGATAGAGGGATTCCCCGGGATCGGTCTTGTCGGCAATATCGCGACCCAGCACATGATAGAGGAGCTCAAGATGACGTATGTGGGCGCCATGGACTCGAAGTATTTCCCCCCCATCGCTGTGCTTTTCCGCGGTCTCATCAATATGCCTGTGCGCATCTACGAGTCTGAGGCTAATAACGTCGTGGCTGTGATTTCCGATATCCCTGTCCATCCCACGGTGTCGTATGAGGTGAGCAAGGCGATGATAGACTGGACTGTCTCAATAAAAGCCAGGGAAATCGTCTCTGTCGCCGGGATAGCCACGATGGGAGAGGACCACAGGGTGTTCGGGGGGGCGACCACGCCCGCGCTGCTT
>DUGO01000243.1:0-6713 GCA_013331375.1 Candidatus Methanoperedentaceae archaeon
GGCTACCACACGCCCAGCACCCATATAAGTTTAGAAATCAGCAACTTTTGGACGGATTATTCTAAAATCATAACAATAGCGGCAAAAGTTGCGGGGGTAATTCCTATCAGTCATCATTGCGGCTGCCCAATCCGGCGCTGGCTCTCAGAGCCGGGAATTAACGATTAAAGAAGTGTCACAGTTCCATCAGCACAAGCTCGAATTTGACGCCCATGCATGATGTGCAGAAATCCAGGAATTCCTTTGCATTGANNTGAACCTTTCCGGGATTGCCTTTCCTGATTTCGGCGTGCAGCTCCTCAAAAAGGCTCACAAGTGTCTTGAAGTTTATCCGCTTGAGTATCCTGATACATCCCACTCCAGCCTCATCCACCCAAATCCTGTAATTCGGGGATTTCCTGTAAAAAGAATATATCTGTTCCATATTTATCTTCAGCGTTCTTCCCCTGATTCGACATCCCATCTGACTTCCTCAGCTAAAAATCTTCTTGCCGAGGCAATCGAACCCAGCTTCTCATGAACGTATGCCCTGAGCTGGGCATCTTTAATCGTCTCTGCATCAAGTTCAATCTCGTGAAGCCGGGTCAATATGCTTGCAAGCTCGCCGAGCGAATGCTGTCTTCTGGCATTGCGCCAGCTTTGTTCGATGAGCGCCATGGAACGGGACATCCTGTCTATGCCGATACGTATGCGCCTGAACTCAGGTTTCCGTAATTCTCCTGCTGCATAGCTCTCCAATGCGGTTACAGCATCTGCGGGCTCTTTTTCCTGGGCGCTATCATTCAGCGATTCCCTTTCGTCCCATATGCGGTGGAAGGCAAAAGCCATCCCTTCTTTGGTATGACATCAGTTATTCACCGCGCCTACCATGCAATAAAAGATATATATCACTGGATATACAGGCAGAATTTGTCGCATTGTGAACAGATTTGGAACAATAAAGACCAGAATTGCCAGTTGGGTTAAACTTTATAAGAATCATAATAAAAGAGTCCAGCGATATACCATGAGTAACCGTACTGTATCAGACGGCGGAATAAAACTCGAATGCTTTTCACCGTCAATGAAGCTGGTCATCAACATACTTAAAAGCCATGGACCCCTGACGCAGAAGGATATCGCGAAAGAAACGCATCTCCCGTCACGGACAGTGCGCTATGCCCTGAACCGGCTGCGAGAGGAGGGCGTCCTGGTCGAACGTGAGTACCTGCAGGACGCGAGACAGTGCCTGTATGAGATACCTGATAGGAAGTAGGTATTGTTGCCGGAACCATGCCCGGGCAGGAAATGCTTTCCTTTCGCTTTTGCTTCCTTTCTATGACCTCAAGAGGTACCCGCCTCTAACTTAATATACAGCCATTGCTTTAGTAGGCATGTGGAACGAGAGTACCTAAAATATTTCCCAAAAACGTCGTGCTACCCCAACCAGCTCGAGGCAATGGACGCCATACACCGGGCGCTGCGCGAAAAACAACTCGTTCTGTTCGAGGGTGCCTGCGGTACGGGCAAGACACTGAGCGCGCTTGCACCCGCGCTTCATGTGGCAAAGCAACAGGGGAAAGTCGTTATCATTGCGACAAATGTCCACCAGCAGATGCTCCAGTTCATCGAGGAGGCGCGCGAGATGAAAAAAGCCAATGACCTCAGGGCAGTCGTGCTGAAGGGCAAGATACTCATGTGTCCTGTGCAGGACATGGACTACGAGACCTGCGACGTGCTCAGGGGGAACACGTATGAGCAGCGCAAGCGTGAGCAGGAGCTCGGCACCATAAAGGAAGAGATAAGCTCAGTGCGTGAAAGGTTCAAGCGCACGAAAGACCACGCGCTCGCAGACCTGGAATCGCAGCTTGTGAGGGAGGCTGAAGATGGGGAAAAAAAGGTCGCTGAGATGCGCAGGCACAGCTGCGACAACCTGTACAGGGTGCTTACCTCTGACTCGGAAGACTTCAGGAATTGGCTCTTTTCAGGAGTCCCCTCGCCAGAAGAAGTCTCTGACTGGGCATACCGGCACGGGATGTGCGGGTACGAGATGCTCAAGCGCGAGATACGGCAGGCAGACCTTGTGATATGCAACTACCACCATCTGCTGAACGCAGACATACTCTCCAAGCTGCTCACATGGATGAACAGGGGACTTGAGGACATTATCGCCATATTCGATGAAGCGCACAACCTCGAATCCGCAGCGCGCTCCCACTCCTCGCTCACGCTATCCGAGAACACGGTGCGCAGGGCGATAGATGAGGCTGGCGCGAACAGCGATGTCCTGGACAAAAAGGCAAACGTGACCGGGATGCTCGAACTCTTGCTAGAGACGATTCGAGCCACTTACACCTCCAGGTTCAGGTTCGGCGAGCGCGAGATGATAGGAGCAACATGGCATGACATACGCATATGCAATCCCGAGAACAGGGAAAACGTATTCCTCACGCGATTCACCAGGGCGTTAGCTGATGCCGGCATCACGGACATCGGGCAAACGCTCGACAGTGCCCAGGAATTCGGGCTCTATATGGACAGGTTCTACAGGGAGCAGTTCAAGTCAGGGAAAAGCAGGATACTTCGGTCTTCTGCAGTGCTCTCAGTGGCGGATTTTCTCATCAGGTACCTTGAGCTCTCTCAGGATATCAGGTTCTACCCGATAATCAACGTGCGTCGATTTAACAACGAGATAGTCGGGAGGCTTGAGCTTTTCGCATGCATCCCCAAGGGAGTGACCTCGCCGCTTCTTGCCAACCTGCACAGTGCCGTACTAATGTCCGCGACAATGCAGCCGTTCGATATGGTGAAGACCACGCTCGGCATCGAGCGTAAGACCTGCGAGCTTACCTATGGCTCGACCTTCCCGCCCCAGCGGCGCCGGACACTGGCGGTCGCCGTGCCCCCGCTTTTTGCAAAGGATAGGGATGTGCAGCAGAATGTTGAAATGGTCATGAAGGTGCTCCGCGACATAGTGGAGCAGTCAGCCGGGAACGTACTGCTATTCTTCCCGAGCTCGTATGAGGCTTCGCAATATTATGAAAGGCTCGAGCTTACAGTGCCTGTTTTCCTCGACGAGGCGGGGACATCAGCACAGGGGATCCGCGAAAAGTTCTTTGAGGTCGGGGAGAAGGGCGGCAAGGCTGTGCTATTCTCGTACATCTGGGGCACGCTGACGGAGGGCGTTGACTACAGGAACGACAGGGGCAGGACAGTCGTCATCGTGGGGGTCGGCTATCCAGCGCTCAATGACAGGGTCAGGGCAGTCGAGCATGCCTACGACTCAGAGTTTGGGAAGGGCTGGGATTACGCGGTTCTCATGCCGACGGTTCGCAAGATACGGCAGGCAATGGGACGCGTTGTCCGCTCCCCTCAGGACTACGGCGTGCGGATACTGCTTGACGGCAGGTACCTGAAAAGGTCAAAAACAAGGCTCGGGAAATATTCAGTCCATGACCTCTTCCCTGCAGACGAGAGGGCTGAGATAGTGGATGTCGAGCCTGATAAGGTAAAGTACGCGCTCCTGAACTTCTTCAATGATATACACAGAACCTGAACTGAAAAACAAAAAATCAGCAATGCCATATCAGATGACATGGCACTGCTGTAACTTGCATTACTTCCGGTATCTTGCTGCAACAAGCCAGACAAGCGCCAGCATCAATATCCCTGAAAGTATCCCGAAACCAGGTATTGAAACTTTTGCCTCGGGCTGTCCTTTGATGATATTGTCTGCCTTGAACTCAGACTTATCTATGAGCTCAAGCGCGTACTTGGGGTTGTGCGCGCCCTTGCTCTTATCAGCGGACACCATCAGGATGTTGAACGAAGATTCATTGTACACGTGGAAGTACTTTGCGCGGTCAGTCCCGCTGGTAGCATTTGATATATTGTATGCCAGCGCCACCTTGAGGATGGTCGAATTATAGCGTGTCATTATTTCCGCCTGCTGCACCCTGACGAACTCCTCCGCCCTCTCTGCTGAAGAGAATCCTTCATGGCACGTCATACACACATTAAAATCGATCTCGAACGAATGACCTGTCACCGCTGGCTCATGCGTCGTCCTGTTATAGTCCCGCGTGTACCTGTGGCAGTCCGCACACGATGCAGCCGGCTGGTAGATGTAGGTATCAGCATCCACGCCTCCATGGCTGAGCCTCATCTCAGACTGCGGGTGATGCGGGGTCGCTCCGGGGACTGCGCCTTCCATGTTGTGGCAGGACTCGCAGAGTACATTCTTCGGCACCCTCAACAGTTTTTCAACTTCTGCACGATGCACATCGTGGCATGCCTGGCACGTGAGCCCTGTTGTTACGGTTTTCAGCGTTGGCTTCTCGTGCTCCTCTGCTATTATATACTCGGTTGAGTGGCATTCCAGGCAAGCATCCTTGGCGCCCTTGTTCTTTTTCAGGTCAACCAGAGATTGGGAATGTTTCGACTCGTTCCATTCCTCGTATGTCGGGTTGTGTTCTCCCTGATGGCACCTGCCGCACATTTCGGATGTAAGATTCTTTACCATGCTCTTCTTCGTGAGGTTCAGCTCTGTAAGCAGACTCTTGAGTTCTTCGTCTGACCTGTTCGACTTCGAATAAACGATTGTCAAGACCTGCTTTGCGATGTTGTTCGAAATGTCGCCGGAGCCATGGCATGCCTCGCACGTCACATCCCTGTACTTGTAAGTGTGCGTATCATTGTTGTATCCAGTCGTATGGCATGGCAGGCATGAGGCGTTGGTCTCCTGCTTCCTCTCTACAAGGCGTTCAAAGGCACGGGAGTGGGTTGTGAGCAGCCACTCATCGTAATAATGGAGGTGGCAGTACTTACACCCATCAGGTCCTATGTACTGACCCCCGTCGTCCTCCGAACCTTCAGCGGAGATAGGATTTGAGAATAATCCGATGAATGCTGCTGCCAGCACCCACAGGATTACCAGTATTTTTCTTACGGACATGTTTTACCTCGCATTTCGCCAACCGATTTACATTGAGCGGATAAGCCCTTCCGTATTTATACCGAACGTGACGATTGTGGTCGCTGTGGCAGCATGCATCAGGTCTGCGAGCGCATGACCGTTCACATACATGGTTGCGGAATCCATCAGTTCGGTGTCTCCCAGCCGTCCGGTCAGAAGGGCAAGTGTCAGGAGCGTGGTCGCAACAGCCACGAAGGCGATGTTCAGTACAACAACAGAGTGTTCTTCGAACGAATGTCTTGCCTTGTTAAGGAGCAAGAGTGCGATGATGATAGTGGGTATTGATGTGATCAACAGGAACGGTCCTTCAATGTCCGGGTCCCACCTCTGGTCAGCCTGCGTCGCAAGACCCAGCGGGATAAGCAGCGTGGCAATCAGGATAATCACAAGCTTGAACTGCGAAAGAGGTTTGATATCCTTTTCAGCTGTANNCCTGTGTACAGGAGGTAGAGTGCGACAGGTCCTCCTATCATGTGCAGGTAGTGGAGAGTTTCATGCGGCAGCGGGCTTATGCCTGGCAGGAGATGCTCCGCAGAGTCTCCAAGACCTATGAAGCCCGCGCTCAGGATGCCTCCCATGATGGCTGGCCATGCGACTTTGCTTCCCCTGAAGTTCTTATATATGATAAGTACACCCACGATGCTGGCTGCGAATAAAATCAGCCCGGCATAGTTGTGCACTATCTGTTCGTACATTGCGTGGTGACCCTGTACCTGGTCAATCAGCAGATTTCCCTCAAATACCACCATTTTTTGTCCTCCTTTTATGCGGCGCTTTGTTCCAGTTTTATTGCTGGTTTAGCACGCCTCCGAGTTAAGATATTATAATGATGATGATGAAATATATAAGCTTTACCCAGACCAGTTACCTTAAAACACCTTTTGTGTCGGTGGGGCTATATTCCCCGCAATAACCTTAAATACACAGACGTGTTTAATGGGAGGCTCTGTTGGGTACAATTAAAAATAAAAGCTGGTCTTGTCAGATGGCATACGTGTTTGCTGTGAGCGCAGGGCGTTAACCGGGTTTTTATGGCGGTGCTTATGGATTATCTCTTCATGCTACTTATCTTCTTTTTCATTGCGGGAGCCCTGCTTTCCATCATCCTGAACAGGAATGACAGATATAGTACGTATACGGCTTTTACTGCCGCAGCGGCGGCATCGGTCGTGGGTATCGCCTTTTCCATAACTGTCCTGCTTGGCAGGACGTTCAGCCTCGGCATCCCGGGCACATTGCTGCTTGAGCGCGGATTTGTTGTTGACAGGCTTTCTGCGTTCTTCATANNTCTCACAGCTTTTGCCGTATCCGTATATTCGCTCGGGTACGTGCGGGAGTATTTCGGCAAGAAGAACATCGGGTACCTGGGTTTCCTGTACAATCTCTTCGTCCTTACAATGATACTTGTGGTCTCGGCGAACAATGCTGTCCTGTTCCTTGTGCTGTGGGAGCTCATGTCAGTAATATCCTATTTCCTTGTGATATTCGAGCATGAGAAGCAGGAAACACGAAGCGCGGGGCTCATCTATATAGTGATGACGCATATCGGAACTGGCTTCATCATCGTGTCCTTCCTTATCCTTGCGGGCGCTGGCGGAAGCTTCAGCTTTGAGGCGTTCCGCAGCGGCGGTCCGGGACTGCCCGCGGCGCTGCGGGACATAGCATTCCTGTTCGCGCTCATAGGCTTTGGCACCAAGGCAGGCATAGTGCCTCTGCACATCTGGCTCCCGTATGCCCATCCAGCCGCGCCGAGCAACGT
>DUGO01000243.1:6725-6944 GCA_013331375.1 Candidatus Methanoperedentaceae archaeon
CTTCTCGGCGTGATGTACGCACTGATGGAGCACGACATGAAACGCCTGCTGGCTTACAGTAGCGTTGAGAATATCGGCATCATCCTTATCGGCGTGGGGGTATCGATTATTTTCATGTCAGCCGGCATGCCCGGGCTTGCGGCTTTCGGGCTCATAGCCGGGCTGTATCACACAATCAATCACGCGGTCTTCAAGTCGCTGCTCTTCATGGGCGCAGGC
>DUGO01000101.1 GCA_013331375.1 Candidatus Methanoperedentaceae archaeon
ATTACCTGCTACAATTTCACATAAAAATGGTAAAGCTCATCGTAATCAACAACTACGGACAGTTCTGCCACCTCATACACCGCGCGGTCCGCGACCTCGGGGAGACCTCAGTCCTTATGAAGAATACGTCCTCAATAGAGGAGCTTATGGCAGGGGAACCGGACGGCGTCATACTGAGCGGCGGACCCAGCATCGAGCGCGCCGGTCTATGCGAGACGTACGTAAGGGAGCTTGCACTTCCTGTGCTCGGTATCTGCCTTGGTCACCAGGTCATGGCGAAGGCATACGGTGGCGGGGTCAGTACAGGTAAGCTCGGGGGATATGCAGCAGTCGAGATAGAGGTGCTGGACGAGGATGAGCTGCTGAAGGGAATCGGACCCAAGACGCGCGTATGGGCGTCCCATGCTGATGAAGTGAGTTCGCTGCCGCACGGCTTTATGAGGCTTGCACGCTCGGACATCTGTGAAATCGAAGCCATGCGGCATGAATCAAAGCCGCTGTTCGGAGTCCAGTGGCATCCGGAAGTGTCCCACACGGAAAAAGGGAAAGAGCTCCTCCTGAACTTCTTCGAGCTCTGCCGCTAAAGTTTTATCTGGTCGGGAGAAAAGCCGCGGCTGACAAGTACGTCCCTCATGCGGTTCTTGTGATTGCCCTGCAGCTCGATGACATTGTCCTTGACAGTGCCCCCGCAGGCGAATTTGCTCTTTAAAAACGCAGACAGTTCACGCAGGTCGATTTCTGTGGGATTCAGCCCTTCGACACGTGTGACTTCCTTGCCGTACCGCCTTTTATCAACTTTTATAAAAATCCTCTGCTGTTCCTTCGCTACTTCTTCGCATATGCACAGCTCTTTTGGCAGGCCGCACACAGCGCACATCTCAGAACTCATTTTTTCGGGTTATACCTCCGTAACGAATAGTGAGATTTACGTTCAAGGTTATATAGGTATTGCTGGCAGGGGATAGGAAGCATGCTTCCGCTTGCATGTATCACTGCAGGCATACAACAGATTTTTATCCACTCATGCTCTAAGGATGTGCATGAGCGACAGACCCCTGCAAGCAGAGCTTCGCAACTCCATTGTGCTGGTCGAAGATGGGGCGAAGGAAGAGCTGTACAGGGATAGTTTCTACGGGAGACCCGCGGGCAAGCATATTGAGCTATCACTCGCCGAAGCCGCATACCTGCTGTACAGGAAAAAGATACAGGTAATCGCGGGCGGGAAGGAACTTGATTTCAGGAGCTTTTTTGAGGTTGCTTGCTCGCTCACAAAGAATTTCGAGCTCAAGTACATCGTATACAGCGACCTGCGGGGACGCGGATACTATGTCCAGCCCGGCACCCCGGATTTCAGGGTATATCCCAGGGGCGGGCACCCGGGAAAGACGCCTGCCGAGTTCCTGGTAAGAGTGCTTTCAGAGCGTAACCCGCTGCCGCTTCCTGAGCTCTTGCGGCAGGTTAGCGCGGCAGCCAACCTGAAGAAGAGCCTGGTGCTTGCCATCGTTGACGAGGAGAGCGACATAACCTTTTACGGCGTAAAGGGCATCGCGATGAAGGGAACCATGCCGCCCCTCCCCGAGATATCAGCCGCGGCGACCCTGCTTGAGGACAGGGCGATTATCTGGGATAAGGACAAATCAGGCTACCTCCACAGGACAGGGTTCTTCGGCAATATGCTGGATGAGGAGCGGCTGCAGCTGTCGCTGGTCGAAGGCGCATACCTTATGGGGAAAGGGCTTTCGGTCACAGTGCCCGGCGAGACGGAAAAACTCGGCTTCCCCGATTTCAGGGCACGCGCTGAGAAGATAGAGCCTGAGTTCATGAACAAGTATGCGGCATACGCTGACCTGCGCGCCAGCGGGCTTGTTGCAAAGACCGGGTTCAAGTTCGGTACGCACTTCCGTGTATACAGCGGATTGCCGAAAAACATCGAGCACTCCAAATATCTCGTACATGCAATTGAATACGACCACGCCTTTTCGCTCCAGAGATTATCGCGTGCAGTGCGGCTGTCGCACAGTGTTCGCAAGACAATGGTATATGCATTTGTGCGCAATCGTAATGTGGGATATATCGGAATAGAGCGGATGAAACTCTAACGAAGGAAACCGATCACTTAACCAGGGTCTCCTGTGTGCGATTCACACCTTTTTCACAAATCCATATATATGCATATGAAACGTGACTGAGAATAAAAAACGTGTTAAAAAATGATAGGTGGGAGTTTCCATGCGGCAACAACCAGCTGGTTCGATGGAAACGATCTGACAGAAAAAAGGTGAAAAAATGAAAGTAGAAGTAAAATTCCTGACAGGACTTCTGGCAATCACGGCGCTGATCCTATTTGCGGGCTGCGCTGGCGAAACAGGAGAAACAAAGGATGTCAGCCTGACAGACAATGTAAAGAACGTGAACGCAACGCAGAGCGGCGAAGTTGTAAAGATAGGGGTAGCTGCCATGATCTCCCCGAAGCAGACACTGAATGTTTACCAGGAACTTGTTGACTACATCGGTGAGAAACTGGGTAAAAAGACCCAGCTCGTTCAGAGAGCCACATACGATGAGATGAATAACCTGGTAAAGAATAAGGAAGTTGCAGCCGCATTTGTCTGCAGCGGTCCTTATGTCAGCGGGCATGATGAGTTCGGGATGGAGATAGTGGCGGTACCACAGATGTACGGGCAGACTGTTTACTACTCCTATATTATCGTACCCAAGGACAGCAATGTGACAAGCTTCGAGCAATTGAGAGGAATGAAGTTTGCGTTCACTGACCCCAAGTCCAACACCGGGGCGATGGTCCCGAGATACATGCTCAGCAAGATGAATGAAACGCCAGATACGTTCTTCAAAGAATATATCTTCACAGGAAGCCACGATAATTCGATAGAGGCGGTTTCCAAGAAAATGGTCGACGGGGCTGCTGTTGACCATCTCATCTGGGAATACATAAACAAGAGGACACCGGAAGCAACATCCGGGACAAAGATCATATCAAAACTCGGACCTTATGCAATTCCCCCATTCGTGACGCATCCGGACACCGAACCGGCGCTTAAACAGAAATTGAGGTCGATACTGCTGGATATGCATAATGATGAGAAGGGGAAGAAGATACTCGCTCAGATAGAGATCGAGAAATTCGTCGTAATAGACGATTCAGCGTATGCGAGTGTAAGAGAAATGTCGATATGGGAAAAATCCCAGAAAAAGTGAATGACCGAAGAAAATGGGTCCGGGAGCCGCATTGGACAGGTTCCCGACCCATTAAATATTTTTCTCGTATTGACCCTGTAATGAACCGGGTTCGGGGCAAGTCGGTAAGCTTGAGAGTAATAGGAAGGTGAATCCGATATGAAATTACGGAATAAATTCATAGCAGTCATCGTAGGCATAATCCTTGTCGTGGGAATCGCGACTGTATTTGTCGTCAGGAGCACCATGTCTGAAGCGATTTCTGCCGAGTTCCAGCTGAGGGGACTCTCAATCGCAAGAAGTATAGCGATGGAGAGCACGGATTATATCCTCACTGAGAATATAATGGATGTCCAGCGACTGATAACAGAAACGAAAGAAAGCGAACCCGAAGTCGTTTATATATTCATAACCACAAAGGATGGACAGGTCATTGCGCACACGTTCAATAAGGGATTCCCTGCGGGTTTGCTGACCGCAAACAGCCTTGGTGATAACAAAGAAGAAAGAATCGTGCGTATAAGGACAGAGTCCGGAGTGATCTATGATTTTGCTGCCCCGATCGCAAAAGGAAGCATCGGGACTGCCCGGGTTGGAATTTCCGAGGTGTACATACAGAAAACTATTGACAGCGCGATCCTCAATGTAACCACTATAATCCTTATAATCCTGATAATCGGTATAGTCATCGCATTCTTCATAACGAATATGATCACCAGGTCCATAGGGGAACTCGGGTACGCAGCAGAAGAGATCGGGAAGGGCAATCTGGGTACGGCGGTCGCGGTCAGAACTGATGATGAGGTTGGTCTGCTTGCTTCGAATTTCCATAAGATGACCATAAGTCTGAGAGGCATTCTGGAAAAAGCCCAGAATGCGGCAACTGCTGTTTCCACAACAGCCAGGGAACTTCTGGCGTCAAGCGAGGAGATGAGAGTTTTCACAGAACAGATATCCCGCACAGCCCAGGAAGTAGCATCTGGCGTGAGTACCCAGTCCTCAAAGATGATGGAGATAAGCCAGGCAATGAAGGAGATGACGCAGAATGTGCAGCAGGTCACAACCAATTCCCAGAAAGTATCCGAAAGTGCGGTCAAGGCAAGTGATATAGCGAATAGGGTCGGAAAGAAATCCACCGAAGTTTCGGGCAAGATAATGGACATCAAGATAACAGTCGACAACTCTGCGAAGGTGATAAGGGATCTGGACGGCAAATCCCAGAAGATAAATGAAATAATCGGTGCGATAACAAATATCGCGGACCAGACGAACCTTCTTGCGCTCAATGCAGCGATCGAGGCAGCCCGTGCGGGAGAGCATGGCAGGGGATTTGCGGTGGTCGCAGACGAAGTGCGAAAACTGGCTGAAGAATCAAGGGATTCCGCCAAGGAGATAACTGCGCTGATAAAAGAGATGCAGCTTGGAACGCGGGATGCTGTTGAAAGCATGGAGCATGGTACGAAGACGGTCAATGACGGAGCTAAGGCTATCGAAGAAACAGTTCTGGCAATAACTGATATTGTCAGAGCGGCAGAGGATGTGGCAGCAAGGATCCAGGAAATAGCAGCAGCAGCCGAGCAGCAGTCCGCTTTCATAGAAGAGGTCACGGCATCGGTCGAAGAAGTTGCAGGTATCAGCCAGGAATCTGCGGCATCAACCCAGGAAGCCTCCTCGGTGGCTGAACAGCAGCTGTCATCAATGGATAAACTGGTCACAGCGGTCAAAGAACTGGCAAGTCTCGCAAAAGGTTTGCAGAAAGAGGTTGCCAGGTTCAATCTGGGGGACGTCAAAAAAGAGGAGGATAGCGCCAAGCAAGAATCCATAGAACCTTTATCGCATCATGGTGACGGACCTTCTGGGGATGAACCGGGACCCTCAGGGAATTATGAGGTGACCCGCTATGAGCCGGCATCCGTATCTGTCCCCACAATGACTGAGAAAGACGGTTGAGCCCGGCATCATCAGTTTGAAGCTAATAACTCTCGATGTTGCGGGGCTGTCAGATGAATCCATCCCGAGCCGCGACCAGCTTTACACCTGTAAATCAAAAATGTCATAAGGAAAAAACCACTAACATAACAATCATGCCAGTCGATCCGGTCTGCTGTATGAAAGTGGACATAAGCTCAGAGTTTAAAACCGAGTATCAGGGCACACATATTATTTCTGCTCCCTGAAGTGCAAGAAAGAGTTCGAAAAGAAACCCGGAAATTATCTGGGCATAAAGAGCCCGATGAAAATGCCCGAGTAAAAGCAGAGCGAATTGTAACCGGCATTGCGACAGCGGTTCCAAATATGATAAATGGTGGTGGTAAGATGGCTGATAAATGCATTTATTGCGGGATGGACATCGGATAATTTATCTCCCACTTGCTTCACTCGTTCATATTTTCCCGAAGCATTTCGATGGTTTCTCGAAATTCTCCATAATTATTCCCTGATAAACTGTTCAGGGCTCATTTCGAAAGCCCACTGGTATGCAGGAGCGCAAAAATAATAGAGAGAATTTCGATAATACGACTTTTCAGCACATGCTTCTGCAAGCTCTTTTACTTTTTACGTTTGTAAACCAAAAACACCATATATGAAAACTCACTAACATAACAATGCGATGCCCATTGACCCTGTATGCTGGATGCATGTTGATAGAAACTCTGAGATTAGAACCGAATATTCGGGTCAGACATATTATTTCTGCTCTTTGCGGTGCAAGCAGGAGTTCGAAAAGAATCTCAAAAATTACCTTGGCGTTAAAAGCCCGATGAAGATGCCTGAAAATGGCACCGGATAAGATCAATTTACAACATATGTGAAGATAAAATATAAAGGGGAAAGCGATTAACAATGAAAGTATCTGGCTGGAGGTAAGAATTATGAGTGGGCTGTATAAAAAAATTCTGATAGCAACGGACGGGTCGGAGTATACCAAAAAGGCTGTAGCACATGCAATCGAGCTCGCAAAGCTCTCCGGAGCTGAACTCCATGCAATCTATGTCGTGGACATTAAAGCCGGTTGCGGTCCTGAATCATGCATTTCTATGGAAGTATCCCCGGACAGGATAGCCAGGATTTTGAGCCGACACGGCGACGCCGCTATTCATTATATAGAAGACCTGGCAAATAAAGAAGGCATAAAAACCGAAAGGTGGATTGTGGAGGGGAACCCGGCTGAGGAGATACTGAAGTTTGCAAATAAGCAATCAGTTGATCTGATAGTGATGGGCACGCTGGGCATGAGCGGCATCGAAAAATTTTTACTCGGAAGCGTTGCAGATAAAGTGATACGAAGCTCAAAGACCCCTGTTTTGACCGTTAGAAAGTAACAGGAGGCAGATTGCCCAAAGACCCTGTATGCGGAATGTACGTGGATGAGAAGACAGCCATAAAAAAGGTAATTGGCGGCAGAACATACTATTTTTGCTCCGAGAGCTGTCTTAAAACATTCGAGAATCCTGAGAGGGAATTGAAAAGCATGAAGCGCCGGGTAGCAATTGCACTTTCAGGAGTTCTATTGCTAGCAGCCCTCCGGGTGGTAGCGATGTTTACGCTGGCTGCCGGAGTTACGCTGGTCACATGGGCACCTATCCCTTCACTTCCATGGTTCACCTGGGGCTACTGGCTGTTTATATTAACAACGCCCGTTCAATTTATAGGCGGCTGGAGCTTTTATTCAGGAGCTTACACCGCTCTAAAAGCGAGGAGGGCAAATATGGACCTCTTGATTTCAATGGGAACTTTGACTGCATATTTCTTCAGCGTGTTTGTGCTGTTCTTCCCTGATATCCTGCCTGTGAAGGAAAAGGATGTTTATTTTGAGGTATCTGCTGTCATAATAGCCTTCGTGTTGCTGGGGAAATTCATGGAGGATTATATGAAAACCAGCACCTCGGCTGCGGTGAGAAAGCTCATGGACCTGCGCCCGGCTATGGCGACGGTTATTCGGAATGAGATTGAAGTTGAGATTCCTGCAGAGGGCATCATGGTAGGCGAGATTGTGGTTGTGCACCCCGGCGAAAAAATACCTACAGATGGCATAGTGGTTGAAGGGCATTCGGCTGTGGATGAAAAGATGATCACGGGCGAGAGCGTACCTGTTGAAAAGAAAACAGGTGATAATGTGATAGGTGCCACCATAAATAAGTTGGGTTTGCTGAAGTTCAGAGCAACGCAGGTGGGGGCAGACACAACGCTGATGCAGATAGTTAAAATGGTGGAGGATGCACAGGCATCGAGCGCGCCTATACAGAGGATGGCAGACCGCATCAGCGCATATTTTGTGCCCGCCGTGATCATCGCCGCATTTCTCACATTCGCAGTATGGTATTTTGTCTTTGGAAATTTCACAGCAGGATTGCTTGCATTCGTTGCAGTTCTTATCATTTCGTGCCCGTGCGCGCTCGGTATAGCTACGCCAACGGCTTTGATGGTGGGCGTGGGAAAAGGTGCTGAAGCCGGGATATTGATACGCGGTGGAGAGTACCTTGAGCGGGCGCAGAAGCTTACGACCGTGGTATTTGACAAGACGGGCACGCTCACAAAAGGAGAGCCCTCTGTTACTGATATTATAGCAGGGGACAAGAACGAAGTACTGCGATTGGCTGCAATCGCTGAAAAGGGCTCAGAGCATCCTCTTGGCGAGGCGATAGTCAGGGCAGCAAGGGAAAAAGGCATTGAGGTAAAGGACGCTGAATCCTTTGAAGCTGTGCCGGGACATGGTATCAAAGTTGTTGTAGAAGGTAAACAGGTGCTGGTTGGCAACCGGAGGCTTATGCAGAGCCATGGTATAGATTCAGGTAATCTTGAGCAGAACATCCAGAATCTTGAATCGCAGGGAAAAACTGCGATGCTCGTTGCAGCCAACAGGAAAATCACAGGTATAATAGCAGTTGCTGATACCCTGAAGGAGAACTCCGCCGAGGCTGTGGCAGAACTCAAGAAGCTTGGAGTCGAGACCATCATGCTTACAGGAGATAATGAACGAACTGCAAAGGCAATCGCAGGGCAGGTGGGAATAGAACGGGTTATTGCGAATGTGCTGCCAGGGGAAAAAGCCAGTGTGATAAAGACATTGCAGGCAGAAGGCAAGGTGGTCGCAATGGTAGGCGACGGCATAAATGATGCTCCCGCCCTTGCGCAATCTGACATCGGCATAGCAGTAGGCAGCGGCTCTGATGTGGCAAAGGAGACCGGCGGGATAGTCCTGATCAGGGACGACCTGAGGGACGTGGTGGCAGGGATAAAGTTAAGCAAAGCCACGATGAAGAAAATCAAGCAGAACATGTTCTGGGCGTTGGGATATAATACAGCCGCAATACCGATAGCAGCCGTCGGGCTATTAAATCCAATAATTGCTGCGGCTGCCATGGCTTTAAGTTCTCTCTCGGTTGTTACGAACTCAGCGCTGCTCAGGAGATTCAGGTTCGAAAGGGGAGTCCATGGCTGATAAATGCATTTATTGCGGGATGGACATCGAAGACGAGGGCATATTAAGGCAGGTCGATGGAAACCAGATGAGGTTTTGCAGCCAGCACTGCGCGGTCATGTTCGAGGGTCTTGAGAAAAAGGGAAGGATGAGGGCAGCAATCCTGACCGAACGGGCTGGAATACTGTCCATGCTTGAAAAAGAGAGGGGGGCCAGGGCAATTACGTTAATCCACAGGAGGGAGCCCTGGGAAGAAAAAGACGAGAGCTACATTAACATCGAGGATTCGGAGCACGTCCTGATGATGATAAGACAGACACCGAAGGATGAAGATGTTGACCTGATTCTCCATACCCCTGGAGGGCTGGCGCTGGCTGCCGAGATGATTGCAATGGCTGTAAAGAACCATCCCGCAAAGGTCACGGTGATGGTCCCTTTCTATGCGATGTCAGGCGGTACGCTCATTGCACTGGCTGCTGATGAAATCATTATGGAGAAGGACAGCGTGCTTGGACCTGTCGACCCGCAGATAAGTGAGCTGCCTGCAGGTGCGCTGCTCTCGCTGCTTGATAAGAAGCCCGTGGAAAGCATATCCGATGAAAATATCATGCGCTCGGACATAGCTGGAAAGAACATAGAACGGGTGAAGAAAATGGTGCTGTGGCTGCTGAAGGATAGGATGGAACGAAGGAATGCGGAAAAGCTTGCAGATTTCCTTACAGGGGGCTATATCACACACGACACGCCCATAACATTCGATGTTGCAAAAGAATTGGGGCTCAATGTCAGGGAGGGAATCCCGAAGCAGGTCTATTCCCTCTTCAGGACTTTCGAGTTCGGCGCATGCCCGAGACCCCAGTATGCGAAATATTAGTTGAGCATTTCGATTAACTTATAATTTTCCCTGATATTTGATCAAGTTTTGAATATTTATGCCTATACTGCC
>DUGO01000202.1 GCA_013331375.1 Candidatus Methanoperedentaceae archaeon
GCCGAAGATGGACGACAGTGAGTTCGACCTGATTCTCCAGGGCTCGAAACTCAAATACGTGAAAGAGATATCGGCGCGATTGCTCGCACGAAGGCTGTTCAAGCGGGCGCTCTATACCGATATGGGCTCAATGGAATGGAGCGTGGATAGCAATCCCAATAGCGTGCGCAGGATCGAGGCTGAGCTCGCGGAAATGGCGGACGTTGAGCCTGAGTATGTGCTCACTGACATACCAAAGATGCCTGAAATACCGGAAATAAAAGCTGGTGTTGAGATAAAGGGAAAGGTGGTGGGACTGGATGCGGTCTCGAGGCTTGTGGGGACTATCGCGCAGGCGCACAGGGATAACTGGAGGCTGGGTGTGTATACGATACCCGAGCACAGGGAAGCTGTGGGGAAGGCTGCGCGGGAATTTTTCAAGGTGAAGAGGGAGACGAGGCAGTTTGTGCTGACGGAGTTGTGATACGATAAATCCCCCATTGCCCAATCTCTTAACTTAAGACAAAAGCTTCATTGACGCTATTTGGTCCTCAAGCGGTATAGAGACGCAGGTTTTAAAAGAAGAATGAGCAACATACATCGAAGTGGTCTGCTGCGACCGCATTTTATAGGCTGAACGGATCAGTTCTGATTCGCTCGAAGAAAGCTGCGTACCTCAGCGTTAAAAATTTCTGGCGCCTCGAGGTTGCTCTGATGACCGACACCCGGTATGATCACAAGCCTCGATGCAGGAATACTGGCGTGCAGGTTCTCGGCAACGTCCAAAGGGGAACGCTGATCGGCTTCACCGTACAGCAGCAGTGTAGGCACTTCGATAGTTGGAAGCACATCGCGAAGATCAGCCTCGGCAAAGGCAAGCACCATCGCTCTCATCCCGACCGGGTGGAACTCGGAAATGATGGCTGCTGTCTCTTCGATCACGTCATTCGATACCGATTTCGCGAAGTGTGTCGGAATAAACGCATCCACCACCCGCTCGGGCGGCAATTCGGATAACCGAAGCCCTTGCTGCAAGCGTTCTTTTACCATCTCGGGCGGAAGGGATCCCGCCCACCCGGCATATGCCGACGCCAATATGAGTGACCTCGGGATGCCGGGATAGCGGTGGTATAGCTCAAGTGCGAGTCCGCTTCCGAATGACAGACCGAGCACGTGAGGCCGTACTAAGCCGATTTCTTCAATAAATGCAGCAAGACAGTCTGCATAGTCAGGCAAACGGAAGGTCTCCGGTGGGTCATCTGAGCAACCACAGCCAGGTGCATCCCATGCCACTACTGTAAATTCGTCAGATAGCCCATCAAGCTGCCTTCTCCACTCACGGCTATCGCTAATAGCCCCGTGGAGGAGCACGAGCGGTGACCCTTGCCCCTTTATTTCGAACGCAATGCGCAATTCTCCTATTTTGATTTCATCCATGTAGCTTTATAACCAGCCCGGGGGGAAAGTCAACTGACTTGACCTTTCTTCATTTTGCGTACCCGCCATTTTCTAACCATTTCCACGATTTAGCCTTGATTCTACGATAAATTTTTCGATGAATTATTTTGAGTTTGTCAGATTAGTCCTCTGCATATAATTATTGATGATCAATCAAATTCAGACTAATTGTGACATAATAAATCATGTAAATTATCTCTTGAAGAGCAAAATCCTTTTATAATTGAATCCACCAATAACTATTGCTCATTTATGTGACATAAAACATCACATTCAGGAGAAAAATGATGACTGCCCCTGCTGCGACATACCTCCCAGACTGGCTCAACCATTTTGCAAAAGAGCTTGCGGGAGAGATAATTATGTCCGATGACGCAGGAAATACCATCCAGTCGTACAGGACGAGATATGACATATCACAGCAGGAGCTTGCAGGGCTCATGGGGCTGCGCCGCGAGTCCATATCCCGGATAGAGAACAATTCGGTGGCTCCCACGTTTGATTTCCTGCGCAGGTACGTCAGGCTCATCGCGATGGTGGCTGCAATCCGGGAGTCCATACCCGGGAGGCGCGAGGCTGATACCCGGCATCTTGAGAGCAGTTCAAGGGAGTTCGGATTCACGCGCAGTGAGCTTGATACATTGACGAGGATAGCATTCGAGGGATACGAGAATAAAGTTAGGAAAATCAGGAGAGCGTTAAGATGAATTTCAAAGAAAGTGTTGTCTGGCTTGATGAGGTTGGGAAAGAGGACGTGGTAATAGTCGGCGGAAAGGGCGCGAGTCTCGGGGAGATGCTCCATGCCGAGCTGCCGGTGCCCTTCGGCTATGCGGTCACAGCCCAGGCTTTCAGGCGCTTTTTAGATGAAACGGAGATAGCTGATAAGATTTTCAAGGCGCTCGATGTCGATGTCGATAACCAGGACGAGCTGCGCAAGGCTGAGAAGGCGGCAAAAAAGATAGTCCTCGGCGCAAAAGTCCCCGCAGACATTGAAAAAGACATACGCAGGAAGTACAGGGAACTCTGTGAACGTGAGGGAGAGGAAGTCTTTGTGGCGGTCAGGTCGAGCGCGACCGCAGAGGACCTGCCCAATGCCAGCTTTGCAGGGCAGCAGGAGNNGAAATGCTGGGCTTCGCTCTACGGCTCCCGCGCCATATACTACAGGGTCAAGCAGGGGTTCGACCACTCGAAAGTGAACCTGTCTGCTGTCGTACAGGTGATGGTGAACGCTGAAAAGGCTGGCGTGATGTTCTCCTCCCACCCATCAACCGGGGAGCCGCAAGTGATAATCGAGGCTGCATGGGGACTGGGGGAGACCGTTGTGTCAGGCATGGTGTCGCCTGACCACTATGTACTGGACAGGCTCAACCAGAAAATCATAGAGCGCAAGATAGCGACCAAGAATGTCATGCATACAAAAGACCCGAAGACCGGAAAGACCGTGAACCTTCCGGTGCCAGAGGATAAAAAGGATGCCGTAGTGCTCACAGACAGCGAGATAAACAAGCTCTCAAAATATGCCGAGGTGCTTGAGGAGCTGTACGGGATACCGCAGGACATCGAATGGGCTATCCGCGGCAGCGATATGTATATCCTGCAGTCAAGACCCGTGACCACGATACAGAAAAAGACTGTGCCATCAGCAGTTCAGTCGTCTGCAATTCTCACAGGTCTTGGAGCCTCGCCCGGCATTGCGAGCGGTGAGGCAAAGATAGTCGAGAGCGCCAATGAGCTCGGCAAAGTGAAAGAAGGGGACATACTCGTGGCTGTCATGACTACGCCTGACATGGTGCCTGCCATGAAGAGGGCAAGCGCGATCGTGACTGATGAGGGCGGGCTGACGTGCCATGCTGCCATTGTATCAAGAGAGCTCGGATGCCCCGCTGTCGTGGGCACGATGAAAGCCACGGGCGTGCTGAAAGACGGCATGGTCATTACGGTTGACGGCGAGAAGGGGCTCGTGTACCAGGGCAGGGTAGGGAAATCGCAGAGCGAAGAGTGCAAGGTGGAGGCAGCACCCGCAAAATACAAGCCTGTGACCGCGACCGAGGTCAAGGTCAATATCTCGATACCCGAAGCTACGGTGCGGGCTGTTGCCACAGGGGCAGACGGCGTCGGGCTCCTGCGCATCGAGCACATGATACTCGGGCTGCCGCAGCACCCGAACCTGTACATCAAGGAGGGCAGGGCAAAGGAATACGTGGACGAGCTTGTGAAGCGCATACAGATAATCGCGGAGGCGTTCTACCCAAGACCAGTGTGGGTGAGGACGCTCGATGCGCCCACAGACGAGTTCAGGGCAATGAAAGGCGGCGAGGGCGAGCCTGAGGAGCCAAACCCGATGCTCGGATGGCGCGGGATCCGGCGGGATTTGATGGAGACCGACCATTTCAAGATGGAGGTGGCTGCATTCAAAGAGCTCCTGCGGAAGGGCTACTCGAACATCGGCATCATGATACCCCTCGTGCAGCACCCGTCCGAGCTGCGCAGGGCAAAGGAGCTGATGCGGGCTGAGGGGCTTGATATCGATAAGATCGATGTCGGCATCATGGTTGAGATACCCGCGGCTGCGCTCATAATCGAGGAGTTCATAAAGGAGGGGCTTGACTTCGTGTCTTTCGGCACCAATGACCTGACGCAGTACACGCTGGCTGTGGACAGGAACAACGAG
>DUGO01000250.1:0-1403 GCA_013331375.1 Candidatus Methanoperedentaceae archaeon
GCATCGTCGCCCGAAAGCACAACAAAATCCTCACCTCTCGTGAGTTCCAGTATCTTGGTAATCTGATCAAGGCTGCCGCTTGCCTCTTTTATCCCAATAATATTATCGACTTTTGCAAGCTGGGCTGCGACCTCGGGCTTCATGTTCAGGCTCGTCCTGCCGGGCACGTTATACACGATAATCGGGATATCCACTGCCTCTGCGACAGCGGTGAAATGCTGGATGAGCCCCCGGTCTGTGGGCTTATTATAGTAGGGCGTAATCATGAGCGCGGCTGCGCAGCCCGCATCCACTGCATACTTGGTAAGCTCGATGGCTTCCACGGTATTATTCGAGCCGGTGCCTGCGATGACAGGCACTTTTGAGCATTCGACAGAGACTTCGATGACCTTCCTGTGCTCCTTCATAGACAGCGTGGCGCTTTCCCCTGTAGTGCCGCAGGGCACGATTCCGCTCACGCCCCCGTCCACAAGGAACTCTATGTTCCCCTTGAGTCCCTCAATATCAAGCTCGTTCTTGGGTGTGAATGGAGTTACCAGCGCGGGAAGGACTCCGTCGAACATGACATCACTTCTTTCTTGCAGCCCTTACTCGCGAGAGTCTTGATATGTAGCCAGCTACCCTGTTCCGTATTACTTTGCTTGTGATATTGGTGTACTTCGGCACGTTCACCTTGTTCGTGTTGAAGTCAGGACCGAACACATCACCGTGTTCGTTCAATAGCTCCTGGGCAAGACTCTTAATATATGTTGGTCTGATGTTTCCCATAGTATTCCTCTTTGTCTATAACATTCCCTTTTTGTACATAAGTTCTGCGTTGAGCACGCTCGCACCCGCTGCGCCGCGTATGGTGTTGTGACCCATACATGTGTACCGTATGCCTTCACGTATGCGTCCCACTGAGATAGCCATTCCGCCGCCTGTGTTCCGGTCAAGCCTCGGCTGGGGTCTATCTGGCTCGTTCCTTACAGCAATCACGGGTTCGGGCTCGGTAGGCAGCTCGTGCAGCCCCGGGTCAAAGTCGAGGAACGCCTTCTTCACGTCATCGGGAGAGGGGTCATCCTCCATCTCTACCCACAAGGATTCTGTATGACCGTCCATGACCATCACGCGGTTGCAGCTCGCGCTGACCCTGAACTTTGCATCAACGAACCTTCCGCCATCGAACTCACCGAGCAGCTTCAGGGTCTCTGTCTGCACTTTTTCCTCTTCGCTGCCGATGTACGGTATCACGTTGTCAAGGATAGCCATTGAGGGCACGCCGTCATATCCCGCTCCCGAGACAGCCTGCATCGAGGCTATATAGACCCTGCTGATGTTGAATTTCATGAGCGGCTTCAGAGTTATTACCATCATTATCGTGGTGCAGTTGGGATTTGTGACTATGAAGCCGTCCCACTTCC
>DUGO01000250.1:1421-13275 GCA_013331375.1 Candidatus Methanoperedentaceae archaeon
ACTTCGGGTATCACGAGCGGGATATCCTTTTCCATCCGGTTGGCGCTTGCGTTGCTCGCTACCGCCATCCCGGCTTTTGCGAAATCCGCCTCTACTGTCTTTGCCAGGTCAGCCGGAAGTGCAGAGAACACGATGTCCGCATCCACGCTTGCAGGGTCCACGGGCACGACCTGCATATCTGCGACAGACTCAGGCATCGGGCTCTCAAGCCGCCAGTTCGCAGCAGCCGAGTACTTCTTGCCCACGCTCCTGTCCGAGGCTGCAAGAGCCGAAATCTCAAACCAGGGATGCCTTGCAAGCATCTCTATGAATCTCTGCCCCACGTTCCCGGTTGCGCCGAGTACCCCTGCCCGTATCCTGTCCATAGGTCTGCTCAATCCTCAAGAGTGATTGCACTCTGGGCGCAGGTATCAACGCACAGCCCGCACTCGGTGCACTCGTCCTCATTCACTACTGCAATAGATTCCTTGTTCAGCGATATCGATTCATTCGGACATTCGTCAACACACGTTCCACAGCCAGTGCATTTATCTGGATTTACTTTTGCAGGCATAACAAACATCACCTGATTGGACATACCCATTGAATAAGTGAAATATAAACGTTCCGCTTTGCCCGATGCCGTACGAACAGACCGGCAGGGGCAGTTTCACTTTACCATATAAATGTTGGAAATGCTCAGGTACACATGCTCGAATGTATCACTGTCATCGAACTTGGAAAGCCCGTCTGCCGGATATTTCCCCCTCTCGATTTCGCCAACATACACGTACCTCACATCGTACTTCCTGAGCAGCTCGAGCGCCTTTGCGGTATCAGTGGTCGTATAGATGGCATCCACGTCCCGCATTCTCTCCTCTATCCCGCCCCAGTCCGGGTTCCACATGCGCTCATGCGATGTCCAGCCAATCACAGTGGGCAGCCCGGTGAAAGTGGATATGGGCGACGAATACGTATAAGAGACTCCCGGAGCCTCCAGTATCACGGGCGCCCCATGCACGTTCTCGCGCAGCCATGCTGTCGCCCTGTAATCCCCGGTGTAGGTCCTGTTAACGTACGCCATGCCGTCAAGCGTACCCTGTGTGCCTGACCCGAAAAACGTCTTCCCCATTGTCCCGCCTGTCCAGCCCACGGTGGCTGCAAGCGGGTGGACAAGCGATACCGCAATCATGGACGCCGCAGCAAGATAAAAGGCGGTGCGAGCCAGCCTGCCTGTGTGGCGGCTCACGTAATGGAGAGCATAGCCGGAAGCGATGCCCCAGATTACCCAGACCTGCAGGTGCATTTTCATCACGGTGTTGAAGCGCTTCCAGGGCATGGCATCAACGACATAAATGACCTCGACCATCAGCAGGATGAGGCTGCCAAGCAGCACGAGCAGCATAGCGAAGGACGTCTCATCCCCCGAAGCCCGGAATGCACCCCATGCTGACAGGAGGATGACGATGGCGAGCAGCGGCAGGGTATGGAAATCGAGCAGGTACGAGACGATGAGAACAGGCACGAGCAGAAAAAGCCCTATGATTGCAGCAGGCACGGGGAGGTCTGTCCTGTTGTGCCATGAGCGGACAGTAAGGAAAATTACGATAAGGAACAGGAACAGGGCAAATATCTCGATGAACTCGAGCAGAGTAGTCCTTCCCGTTACCATTCCGAGCCCCCCGAACCCGCCTGCACCCCTTGTCAGGAAGTACGGCAGGTATAACAGGAAGCTTGCTGCACCAGCCCACGAACTGAGCCGGACCCACTGCTCCCTGTGCCTGATGAAAAAGACAAGTGTCATGAAAAGCAGTGCGGTAGGGAACATCCAGAGGTTCAGACCTGCAAAGAACCCTGTGGCGATGCCGAGAAAGAGCAGGTGTAGACGTTCGACCTTCTCCGCAAGGAACACCCCCAGCCCGGCTGCGAGCAGCATCACCAGGAACGCTATCGACATCATGTGCGCGTGGAGATAGGCATGCGCAAAGGTGTAGTACGGGTAGTAGTTGAAGGTCTCTGGTATGACAATCACCGAGTTCCAGAAATCAAATTCGATGAGCCACCGGGATATATTCGCCGACTTGAGCGGGGCAAAGCTGATGAATTCCCTCGTCCACGGCACAAGATACACAAGCAGCTGCAGGAAGCCGGTTGCAAGCCCGCTGACCGATACGAACACTGCGGACATGAGCCCGCAGGCGAAGCGCTTCGTGAGATTGTACCCCATCCCGAACGAAGCCTGCGCCGTAAGGGCAAAAAACATGGCTATTGCAAGATTGTAGGAAATCGAAGAGGGGATGGCGGATATTTTCGTGAGTATTGCTACAGCGAGATGCCCGAAATAGTAGTAGCTCAGGGTCTCCCCTGCCATCCAGGAGTCGTGCGGCGGGAAGCCTGCACTTCTCATTATGGACTGCAGGATTGAGAAATCCATGAAATCCTCTGAGTTGGGTCCGTATATGTCGGGCTTGTTCATCACCACGAGCGTTAATGCAAGGAAAGCCGCGATAAAGACAGCCTCACTGGCAACAGCCCGCAGGATGAAGTCCCTGCCTGTGAAACCGCTTGACAGTCCGGTTCTCCTTAATAACATCAACGATGCGCTCCCGAGCAGCAAAAAGGCAAGCGCGATGGGCAGGATGCCAAAATCCAGGAGCTTCAGGCTTACGGTGAGCCAGGTCATGTATGTGATAAGCATAAGACCCGTGAGCTTGGATACCGAGTACCCGAGGTCTGGCAGCCTGAAGAAATACGACGTAACAGGCAATGCCAGGAGCCCGATAGCCACTACAAGCACGAGCCACTCAATCAAATAAACGACCTCGCTCATGTCACCTCATATATCTTCACGTAAAGAAAATCATAGACCGGCTTGAATGTCTCAGGGTGGTCTGCAAAGACCGGCGTAATGCCATCGTATTTTGCATGTTCGGCTTCACCGATGTAGATGTATGTAACATTGTACTTTGTTATGAGCCGCATTGTTTCCCTGTAGTCGCCTGACCTGTATATCGTGTTGATGTCGTTCAGGCGCCTGTTCACCTCATCGGAATCCGTGCGCCAGGTGAGCTCATGACCAGCCCAGCCGAGCACTGTCGGCAAGCCGGTGAACGTGGACACATACGAGGTCCACCTGTACTGCTCGCCCGGGGCTGAGAGCACAACCGGGGTGCCCGTCATGTTGCCCAAAAATAATAATGCGCCGTAGTCTGCCTGGTGCTCCCGCGATATGTAGCGAGCGCCGTCCAGCTCGGGTGCGCCTGCAAATTTGCCAGACCGCTCGTACGTGGCGAGCGGGGGATACACCAGTGCGGCAAGCACAAGGGAACACGCAACAACCGCCCAGGGTCGCCTGGTCCTGTAATCCCTCCCGACCATATATGCAGCGTACCCCGACGCCACAGCGAATAACAGCCATATCTGCTCGTAGATTTTAAAGACCGTGTTCATTCTCTGGTAACCGGGCAGCGGCGAAAAGATATCCTCGACATAGAATACCTCGCTGAACAGCGATAGCGATGCGCCAGCGATGACAAGGAGGTACACGAAACGCAACTCGCCCTTTTCCCTGAGCAGCGACACGGAAGACAGGAACAGCAGGGGCAAAAGCACGATGAGCAGCTGGAAATCGAGATACAGCGAAAGGGGAATGAGCACAATGACAACTGCAAGGAGATACTTTTCCCTGATTGCCACAACTGCAAAGCTGTACATGAAAAAAAGGAACATCCCGAATACGAGCAGGTAATATACCAGCTCTGTCCTATCAGTCACGAAAGCAATCCCGCGGGATGCCTCGAAGGATGAGTGGAAAGGGTAATATAAAATATAGCTGGAAGCCAGCACCGCGAAGAGCGAAGCTGTCGCCCTTACATATCCCCACTCACGCGCCTTTAGCAAAAAAATCGCTGTGGTGAGGGCGATATATGTGGGATACTCCCATGAGTTCAGGGGGTAGAAAAAGCCGATGGACAGTCCGAGCGCGAGCAGATTCAGGATATGATGCGGTCTCCCTGACCGCAGGACGCCAAGAAGCATCGCCATCGCAGCAAGCTGGAACGGGATGGAAATCATGTGCGCGTGCAGGTCTGCATGCAGGAAGCTGAAAAACGGGAACTCGTTTATGGTATGGGGTATGACCCGTGATGCAGTCCAGTAGCTGAAGCTGGTTATTTCCGGGAATCCGAGCATAGGTGAAGTGCCGGGGAAGACGAGCGCAACAACCTGTAGCAAGCTTACGAGGTTGCCCGCAATCGTGACAAACAATGCAGTGACATATCCTGCGGCATGCCTGCGTGTGAGGTTATATCCAATGCCAAAGGCGCCAGCCAGCGAGAGCGCGAAGAATGAGGCTGTCGCCAGGTTAAAAGCAATCGAAGATTTCACGCCTGTAAGTAGTACCAGGTCTGCGACCATTAGATGCCCGAAATAATAGTAGTTGATGCTCAAGCCAGAGAGCCAGGGATCCATGGGCGGGAGTGTGGGGCTTCGGAGTAAGGCATTGATGAAAGCCATATCCATGAACTTCTCGCCCCCACTCCAGTAGATGTCAGGGCTGTAGGCGCGGATTAACGCGAGCAGGAAAAATGCGAATGTGTACAGGAGCGCTGTCGTGAGTATGAGCCGCCTGTCAATTTTGAAGCTTCCCGTGCCTTTAATCCGGATGAGAGCAGCAGAGCAGAGGGCGATTATTATGAACGATATCGCGACAGTAGTATACGAATACCCTGCTCCGAGCTGTGCAAGAATCCATGATACATATGTCAAAAGGAGGAGACCGACCAGCCTTGTAATGGCATACCCTCGGTCGTGCAGCCCCTGGCACATGGAAGATGTGATGGGCAGGGCAGCCATTCCCAGCACCTCTATTGCAAGCCACCACAGCGCTATCTCAAATAGCTCAATCATGCCCCTTTCCTCTCTCTTGCGTTCAGCGCATCGAGTAAGGATAGCCGGTGGAGGTTTGCCACACCGAACAGGCAATCAGTGAGCAGGCTTGACGTGCGTATCAGGATGCCGAACACCAGAGCCTGCACATAAGTGACGGGCAGTGATGATGCGTTTTTAAGCAGGGCTGCTATAGCGAACTCCTGGAACCCGGCGCCCCCGAGGCTCACTGGTATGAATGAGACCGTGCTTGCAATCGCCTGCATGAGCAGGAAATACAGGAACGAGAACTCAATGTCCACAGCCCTTGCCATGAAATACCACTGTGCAGCTACCAACACCCATCCTCCAACGCTGACAAGGAATGCCCAGGAAAGCACAGGGCGAAGTACTGCGGTCGAGTCCTGCACGCCCAAAAGGAACCGGTAAAGGTTTTTAACGGTCCGGAATCCGGATGCAATGCACATGAGCCGAAGGAACCTTCGTGAGAACAGCAGAAGAGCAGAACCGGCAGCCACTGCTGCCACGAGCAAGACCGCGATGAAGACGACATTTGCGTTCATGTCAAGTACTGTGGTCGAGACAAGGGCTGCGAACGCTATCGTGCCTATAATCTTCAGCAGGAAGTCAATTATCTGCCCTATGGTCAGTATGCTGAACGTGTCCTGTGCTTTTACTTTGTCGCGCAGGAGCAGTATCATGCCGAAGTAACCCGCCCTGCCAGGGGTGACGTCTCCCAGTATCATTGATGTGAAGTGAAACAACAGCACCCTGATAAAGGGCATGGAATGCCCGAGCCTCCTGAGCATGAGCTGTATCCTGAAAGCCAGGCAAAAGTTCAGTCCCAGGTAGCTCAACACCGCAAGCCCGAAATACAAAAGGTCAAGATTCCCGAGCTGGGACATGAAAACGCCAAAATTCACGTTGATGAACAGGAGCACGAGCACCAGTANNTAACAAGATGGGTGGCTCTTCTCACGTCTTTGCCTGCCTGAACTCCCACCAGAGCCTGAGTATCTGGGAGCCCATCCCTATCACGTCACGCTTCATGTTGACCGTGGTTGCGCCTTCGTGTTCCCACCGCACAGGGAACTCTTTTACCCGGTATCCAGCCCTCTGCGCCCTCACAAGCAGCTCGGTGTCCCAGAACCAGTGCTGGTCGTGTATGCTGTCGAGTATCCGGAACAGCGGTTCGCGCGCGAATGCCTTGAACCCGCACTGGTGGTCCTGCAGTTTTGAGCCAAGGAGCGTGCGCGTGAGGAAGTTGAAGCCCCTGCTCGCAATGCCCCTCTTGAGCGGGCGCCTGACGCTGCTCTCGGGCAGCATCCTTGAGCCTGTTGAAAAATCATAGCCGTCCTTGGATATTGAATTTATAAGCGTTGACAGGTGCGACATATCTGNNGGCAAGGTCAACGTCTATGTACGCAAGCACATCGCCCCGTGCCATTTTAAAAGCCCGCGTCAGGGCACGCCCCCGCCCCAGCCGCTCGTCCGAGTGCAGGTGCCTGACAAATGGGTATTTCCCCGCAAGCATGCTCGCGAGCCTGTCTGTCCCGTCCCTGCTCCCGTCCTCTGCTATGATAATCTCGAATGTCCCAAGCGTTTCCAGTGCCCCTGCAGTGCGCTCAACCGTTTTCTCGAGGCGCCCGGATTCGTTGTAAGCCGGAAGTACCATGGATATCTCTGGCATATATGCCTCCTTAATATTCGTATCAGTATTTAATTCCTGCACCTGCAAGTATGATATCGGCGCATTCGAATCCAGCCACAAGCGAGCCGTTCATGCTCCTCTCCGGGTAATTGGCGCCTGAGAACATGCCTGCAAGATAGAGCCCTCTGATGCCGGTCTCGTACGGCAGCACCTTTTTCCTGTAGCCTGTCTCATAGACCGGGGCTGTCTCGGATGAGCGCGCAAGCCTTGCCCATTTCACCTTATCCCTGAAACCAGGGAACATGCCCTCAAGCCCGTCAATGTACGTGCTGATAAGCTCACTATCGCGCATCCTGCACAGCGGGCTGCCCTCGTCCTGGAAGTAAGCAGTGACGTACATCAGGTGCTCCCCGTAATCCGATACGGGCAGGAAGTTGGTGTGCTCTATGACAGCGCCGAAAGGCACATCCGCCTTGATGTTCAGCCAGTACGTGTCGTCCATCACTTTTCCTGAAAGACCGAACAGCACGCACGCCGTGCCCTGGTACCTGACGTCCAGGTCAAGACCAAGCTGCAAGACGTCAACAAGGCTGAAAAGCGCATGGGGGGATACAGTTGAGATCACGACATCGCTATCGATGGTCTCCCCGCCGATGCGTACACCCCTGGCTTTCCCGCCGCTGACAAGTATCCTGTCCACCGTGCCGTGCCTTATGATGCCGCCGTTACCGGCTATCTTCTTTGCGAGCGCGTCAATGAGATGCTGGAAGCCGCCCCTGATGTAGCCCAGGCGCTCGCCCCTGAGCCCGCGGTTCGACCTGATTGTGACCCGCCCCACAAGCCATGCAGCAGAAACCCTGTCGGATGAGTCCCCGAACTTGCTTGCAAGCAGCGGGGCGAAAAAGTTTTCATACACAGACCTGCCCGCGTTTTCCAGTATCCATTCCTTCGCAGTGACGTCATCAAGCTCGCCGGGGTCTTTTATCATCTTAGACCTGAGCACAAAGAATGCAAGCCTTGCCACATCCAAGAGTGAAAATGGTTCGTACCTGAGGATTTCCAGCGGCGTGTTCATCCTGTTTATGCGCCCGTTGATGAAATATCCAGTCGTGCCCCTGAACCACTCAAGTCTTTCCCCGAGCCCGAGCTCATGTATCAGGCTTATGAGAGCAATGTCGCTCTGGAAAAGATGGTGGTAGTACTTCTCGATATGATAGCCGTTCATATCGTAACTTGACAGCACGCCGCCCAGCTCGCTGGCAGCGTCCNNCCGTCCATCGTACCCGCGAGCCTGCTGGCTGCAGCCAGTCCCGCAAGACCGCCGCCTATCACAACGACCTTCATGCAGATGCTCTAACTGCCTCCATCCTTATAAAGCAGCACTGTACTGGCTGTGTCCGGGAGTCTGTCTGGTCTTCTCCATAAAATGAAGTCAGGTGTCAGGTCACGGGTACCGAACCAGTACCATCCCATCCTTGCGCCATCCATGCGCGAATACTTGCCCGTGTATTCACTGATGCTGTCCGCGTCCGTGCTGTTGGTGATGACTACCGGAGCATACGGCAGCGACGTGTCCCCGCCCCAGTTCACATAGTAATAGTGCCGCAGGTACCACAAAAGCTGTGTCCAGTGTTCCCCGTCCCTCACCTGTATCTCCATGCTCCTGTTACCGTTGCTCCGGGAAACGTTATCCACCTTCTCCATTATCGCCTTGAAATTCTGGAGGGGCTGGGCTGCCTGGATCATGGGCTCTGCCGGGTTCGCGTAGTTAAAGTAGTTGAGCCTTATGCTTGAGAATGCGAAAAATGCGGATGAGAGTATGAGCACGCTAATGAACAGCGCCTCTATCTCACGTTTCTCAAACCGTATTACAGGCAGGACCTCTCCGATATATGCCCCTGCTACGATGGTCATCGGCAGGAGGATATGCACCATGAGCCAGGGAGCCTTCTCGCCCAGGTACGAATAAGCCGAAAGGCTTGCCACTGACCAGTACGCAAAGAACAGCATCACAGGTTCGCGCTTCCTGATAAAATGCGCACATCCAGCCATGCCGAATATGAATATCGGGGTCTCGTATAGCAGGAGGAGGGCAAGGTACATGAACCAGGGTCCTCCGAGCCTCCGCACGCTGTGCATCTCCCACCAGTGCGAAAAAGCCCGGCTGAGCGCTTCGATGCTGCCCTGTATGTCGAACACGCTTCCCGTGAATAGCAGTGAGAAGACCGCAAAACCTGCAACCGAAAATAACAGCACGTCCGCAACCTGTGCGCGCCCGGGTCTAATTCGTCTGGAAACCATATAGATAGCCAGGAACAGGACGAATATCGCAAAAGTGATGGCTGTATTCTCTTTTGCGCTGGCTGAGAGTGCGATAGCCGCCCCTGCAAGCGCCGAATAGGCAAGCCGCACTCGGGACTGCATATTCTCGGCATATTTTATCCCGCATACGACGGCAAAAAGGGAAAAAAATACCACGAATGAATCCTCCCTGAAAAAGCGGGAGTAGTACATCATTGCGGGCGATATTGCAAAAAGGGCTGATGCGACAAGGAGCCCGAGGTCACCGGTGTAACTGCGCAGGGGATAGAGCAAGACGATAGTGGCTGTGCCGAAAAGAGCAGGCATGAGCCGGGCAGCGAACTCGGTATCCCCCAGCACCCCAAACACCAGGTCAGTGAGATAATACATGAACGGTCCGTGGAAGACAGGGTCGTAGGTGTACGTGCCCTTTGTGAAGAGCGTATAGACGAAAGAGCCTACCGCGGACTCATCGTGGTGGAACACCCTGGCGTCAAGCATGTACAGCCGCAGGGCGAGCGCACCGAGCACTATCGCGGAAAAAGTCACAAGTAAATGAGTGCGCTTCATCACCTCACGCCCTGTGGCAATTGTCCAGAAAGCATCCTGCCTCACGTCCGTCGTGTCTTGATGATGTGTGGATATAAATCTTATCAATATCGATTGATTATCAATATCGATTGATGCGAAGCAATAAGTACGTTCAGGAATTAAAAGCATGGCGTGGTCACGGTCATCCTTCCCACAAAGAACGAGGAGCAGTACATAGGGGAGACCATTGACAAGGTTCGGAGGGAAGCGGGGGACATCAGGATACTGGTGGTGGATGCGCGCTCGCGCGACAGGACGGTTGAAATCGCCAGGGAAAAAGGCGTGGAAGTCATATTCGATAACGGTAAGGGAAAAGGAGCTGCGCTGTGCATGGCTTTTGAGCACACGATGGATGACGTTGTATTCGTTGACCCGGATGCAACGTATCCTGTGGAGCGCATAGGCGAATTCATTCGAGCCCTGGAAGAGGCTGATACCGTCATCGGTGAGCGGGTCTCTTTCTCGGACGGTGCCATACCGGGACCGCTGCGGCTTGGAGACACAGTTTCCCGGGCGCTTTTCAGGTTGCTGTTCGGGCGCTGGCTTGACAACCTGTCGGGTTTCAGGGGGCTCTCGCGCAGGTCAATAGAGATGATGCGGCTTGAGTCACCGGGATTTGGCATAGAGACTGAGATCACGGCAAAGACCGCGCGCCTCTCGCTATCGGTCAGGAATATTCCGATACACTACATGCCAAGGCGTGGGAAATCGAAATTCGATCCTGTGAGGGACGGGCTTTGCGTGGTGCTTTCCATGTGCAAGTGGAGATTCAGGAAACTAAAGCAGCCTGACCGTACTGCTCGTTGATGATGTCAGCCTCTATTACCTCGTTCTTATTCACGATTACTTCGGGCCACATCCTAACGCCGGAATGTACGGTAACGCCATCATGGATAACCACTCTTGGTCCTATCACAGTACCGGTTTCAAGCAGGCACCTCTTCCCTATGTTGGTATCGTTATCGATGATGGCTCCTGAGACGCTGGTATTGTGACCTATGTGAACGTCATTGAAGATGTAGCTTGAAAATACCCTGGCATTGTCTTTTATCACGCAGTTAGCCCCTATCGCCGTATAGGGACCAATGAGCACATTGCTGCCTATCGTCGTGTTCTCGCCTATGACTATGGGACCGACAAGCGATGAATTCGAGCCAAGGGACACATCGTGGCTCACCTGAATGGGACCGCTGACCCGGGCATTCTTCACGTTGAAGTGTCCTGTTATGAGGGTTCCCGGGAGCTTCTCGAGCATCCACTTTGATGCCTGCCTGTATGCCGTGGGATTCCCTATGTCAGTCCAGTGCCCCCGTACAAGGAAACCCTTGAGCGTCTCGTTCTTTTTCAGCAGTTCAGGGAAGAGGTCTTTGGCAAAGTCGAACGGCTTTCCGGCGGGTATAAGGTCAAGTATCGATGGGTCGCACACATATAAACCTGTGCTTGCGAGATTGCTGAATATCTGCCCCTTTGCTGGTTTTTCAAGGAACCGATGAATTACGCTGTTCACGTCCATGTCAGCTATCCCGTATTCGCCCGGGTCTTCGATTGGCAAAAGCCCGATTGTGACTTTTGTGGAGTTGCCTGCATGGTGCCTGTATATCTCCCGAAGGTTAATATCCATCACATGGTCGCCGCCCACAACGATGAAAGGCTCGCCTCCCAGCAGGTTCTCCGCGTTCTTCACGCTTCCCGCAGTGCCAAGCTTGGTGTGCTCCCTGACATAGTCGATATGCACACCATAGACCTTGCCGTCGCCCAGCGCCTGCTCTATCTCACCCCCGAGGTAGCCGAGCGTGATGACGATATCGTTGAACCCCTCTCTTGCGAGATGCTCTACAAGGTGCGCAACTGACGGCCTGTTCAGTATCGGTATCGCTGGCTTNNGTCCCCTCGCCTCCGCACATGATGCATACTTTCATAGCTGGCTCCATTTTTGCCGGATTTATTTTCCATATCCGGGCTTGTCCGGCAATCCTATTGGCGCTATTGCTATAAAGATTACCGCATCTCCGAAAGCCAGCTGCTCAATGGCAATAATTTTATCTGGTCTGGCTGCAATTATCATATGGAGCCCTTGCAAGTCTTTCTGATGACGCCGATACCGGGGTGTGAGGTGCAGTATGAGGAATCACAGCATCAGGGCTGTAAGGGGGACTAATCCGAAAAGAGGTGATAAAGGTGGCGGTCCCGAAGACACTCTTCGTGATTGATAGGACCCTGCAGGGAGAGCAGACGGTGGACATCTATTCACGGCTGCTCGACAGCCAGATAATCTTCCTGACAGGCGAAATCAACGACGATATAGCTGAAATCATAATAGCCCAGCTACTGTATCTTGAGTCCAAGGAATTCGAAGGAGATATCAGGCTGTATATCAACAGCCCGGGGGGTGAGATAGCTGCAGGGCTTGCCATATACGATACCATGCAGTGCATCAAATGCAGC
>DUGO01000173.1:0-1539 GCA_013331375.1 Candidatus Methanoperedentaceae archaeon
ATAGCCCTCTGCATACTTATTTGTCATGATGCACCCCTGCGCCTCCATCACGGCGCGGGATGCGTAGTTCTCAGAGGCTATGAGGTTGAGTTTATGCTGCTGCCGCTCGTACTCCATCGCGAGTATGTCTGCCATCTCTCTGTCTGCGTCTTCTATGAACATAAGCACCCCAGCAAAATTCAGTTTATCTGTGATAAATCTTGCGTTGGGATGCGGGCTGCAAGCTGGCACCCATCAGCCGATAATTATTTAGCCTGGAAGCTGCGAAATTCAGAGAGTACAAGAGCACAAGAGCGGGAGCAAGATGCGAGATGAAAGATAGCGATAAGCCGGTTCCGCGTGTCGTGGTGAAGTTCAGGGACAATATACGGCTTCCCTATGAGGACGGGGCGGAGAAGCATATTGAAAAATTGAGGATAGAGTCCCTGGGCAGGCTGCTGCGTGAGTTCCCGGATATTACGCTGAAGCGGTTGTACACCGATATCAGCCCTGATAAGCTCCAGGCTCTCATGGAAAAGGCGAGCCAGGCAGACCCCACGTACCATCCGCCCAACCNNACTGCTCACGTATTTCGTCATCGACTGCCCTGAAAAAGTTGACCCCGAAGCACTGGCAAAGGCGTTCCGGGCGTTGCGCATAGTCGAGACAGCATATGTGGAATCATTGCCTGCACCGCCACCTGTTGTTCAGGCAGCAAATGACCCTAATCGGGTTGACCAGGGATACCTTGACGCAGCCCCTGACGGTATTGATGCAGAGTTCGCATGGACAATCCCTGGTGGAGATGGCGAAGGGATAAAGGCAGTGGATCTTGAGCGAGGTTGGACCCTCAACCACGAGGATCTGATTGATGCGGGCATCACTTTGATATCCGGGATAAATAATCTATATTCTGGGCATGGCACTGCAGTACTGGGAGAAATTGTGGCAGTGGACAATGAGATTGGAGGTGTTGGGATAGTCCCGAAAGTAACATGCCGAGTGGTATCGCAGCAGCGAACAGCCGCAGCCACCACAGATAATAATCCTGAAGCAATTCTGAGTGCATTAACATGGCTCGAATTCGGTGATGTCCTGTTACTTGAGGCGCAAGTCACTGTTTCAGGCAGCACCTTCCTGCCGGTTGAGGTTGAGCGGGCTACCTTTGACACCATCCGCCTCGGGACCGCGACAGGCGTTGTGATAGTCGAGGCAGGGGGCAACGGCTCGAATGACCTGGATGAGTTCAGGGATGCAAGCGGCAAACGGGTGCTCAACCGCAACAGCGATGACTTCAAGGATTCGGGAGCCATCATGGTAGGATCTGCGAGTTCCTCGGTGCCTCATAAGAGGAGTGTCCATCTCCATTCCAATTACGGAAGCAGGATAGATTGCTATGCGTGGGGAGAAAACATATTCACAACCGGTGATGGATGGGAGGGGAACCTTACTAATACGTACACACACATCTTTGGCGGGACCTCAGGCGCGTCACCTATCATCACGGGGGCTGCGGTTGCGGTGCAGGGAATGGTTCAGGCAGCCAGAGGGTACAGGTTG
>DUGO01000173.1:1549-19537 GCA_013331375.1 Candidatus Methanoperedentaceae archaeon
GTGTGATGCCTGACCTGAGAGCCATATACGATAACAACTTCAGCGGATATCCTGAAAGTTCGGGTCCTCTCCCTGTACTTGACCTGTGCAACCGGGAGACTCCCAATCCTGTCATTGGCAAGGGACCCCTGGGGAAAAGCGAGCTCTATTTCACATACAGGGAACCGGACAGGGACCTGCATGTCGTGACGCTCCAGAAGATGCTCTTAGCTCTCGGATACGACCTGGGGAAGACAGGACCCAAAAAGGACGGCGTGGACGGGAAGTTCGGGGATGCCACCGAGAAGGCAGTCAGGAAATACCAGGGCGACCCGGAACTTTCGCCTGTTGACTGGGAGGGAAACCCGCTGAAGGTGGACGGTCTTGTGGGACCGAGGACGTCGGATGCCCTGAACAGGCATTTCGTGGGCTCAACCACAGCAGGATTGACATATTACGAGGTGTACCAGACACCGGTTGAGCTGACGGGCTACATGCTTTTTTTCACTGTAAATGAAAAATTCATGCGTAAAGGGCTTTCGCTTGTTTCCGGCAGTACACAAATAAAAATTCAGATAAACCCGAAGTAGGTCTCAGGGCAGCTCTGTCAGGCGTATCACAAGATTTTTTTTCGCCTTCGGGACATTGAATTTCCCATCAGCATCTGTTTTATACGGCTTCGCCTTCCCACCATCCACCGAGACCTCGAATCCCGCATCTGCTATCGGCTGCTGAGCCCTGTCAATGATTTCAACCGGAATGGTCTCTGATTCGACAACTCCCCCCGCTGGTATGATGTCAGGAACGCTGTATTCCTTGGCATCAGTCTTTCCTTTATCCATTTGTGAACTCATAATGATCTATCCACTACGGTTATACTTTCTGCAGGCAATTCAAATCAAGCTTGCCCCATTCCTGTGTCGGGTCGCCACCGGGGATCATTTTCAGGACTATCGTTTTTTCACGTGGCGGGGTATATCGATGGGAATAGTTCTCCCTGCTCCATCCTGATATGTTCTGGTCAATGACCCTGAAAACACTGTTGCCATTGCCTGTGACCTGGTCTATCACTGCAACATGGTCGCCTCCTTTTGGGTCAGACGTATCGCCATCTGCGACTCCAGGGATTTCCAGATGGTGCTTATGTCCGGAGGTGTAGCTGCATTCACTGGTCTGGACACCATCAAACCCTACTATATCATGATGATGTGTTTCGTTATAGTTGACACCGGAACCTGTTGTCTCGAACGTACGATCGCCAACATCACATTTTATCGTATGGTGATGCTCATCCGGCAGCCTTATCAGCATGAATACGTTTCCCTTACCTATTTCAGCGTTAATATCAAGTTGAGAGACATCAATTTTCTCTGCAAAACTTCCTCCAAGCATATGTGTTTTGGTATCACTGCAGTGCGCACTGCTGTGATAATTTATATATCCACTTATATTCACTCGATTTAGGCTGAAATGATCGCGATATAGCTGAGTCGGTCCCCTGTATTTCAATCTGTACTGTATTTTGTTGTGATTACATAATCCACCGGCATGCACAAAGGTCTTAAAGCCTGCCCTGAACAGCATTTCACCTGCAAGTATATTGCATGTGGTTACGTTTGGCATAACCCCACCATGCACGAACGGGTTTATAATCCTGGGATTGACCGTATTGTTCACAGATTTCCAGCGCTCCCTGAAATCCGGTCGCGAATATTCCCGCATGGCTTCCCACCTGACCCTCTGGTATGTCCTCAGTGGGGGTCTCAAACCGAGCCAGTCATCGTCATTGAAAGTGCCGTACTCTCCGTCAGATATGAATCCGCTCATTTTCTTAAAAAAAAGATGTTCGCAGTCATCCGGGTGTTCAGTAAAGACCGGGTCGCATTCCTTTTTCCAGAAGAGCAAGCTGAAGAATTCAACAGGGTCCATGCTTCTACCATTGTTATATTCCACGCGAATATGAAGCGGAGCCCCCGACTCAAGAAATCCTATCGTTCCGCCTGCAGAGATATAGAAAGAATCCTCTTCGGGTAAGAGATTTTCATAGATTATTCTGGCAGGCACAAGTCCGGCATCGATCCAGTTATTTCTGAACCACTCAACTGAAACATCTTCAAAAAAGGTCGTTTCCAGGGAAATCATATTATTTTCTGCCGAAACGCTTCCTCCCACGGCAGCAGCCACAGGCAGGCGAGGACGCATATCCGGAGCGGTATACCTCTGTCGGATTCCCTCCGAAGACCTGACAACCCTGTGACTGGAAGTCGGGCCCGCATTTACCAGCAGGGTGCTGCCGACCTCCTTTAAAATTGTAAGATCTTCCGGAATTATGGCATTTGATAAGGGTGCAGAAAAAAGGGGGTTGCCGTTATCACAATCTTCTGATAGATTCCAGTTGAACGCCATAATTGCTTCTACCCCAGCCCCACCTGCTTTTTTGCCTCGATGACCTTCTCGCGCGCCTCATTGTATGCCTTCTTCACGTCCTCGAGTTTCTCTGCTGCTTCCTTCTTCGCATCCTCTGCAGCCTTCTGAGCCTTTGCGAATTCTTCCTCGGCTTTTTTCTGGATATCCATAGCAGTCTTCTCCGCATCCTTTACCCGGGATTCCACCTCAGCCGTCATGTCAGCAAGCTTCTTCCTCGCTACCTCAGCTTTTGCACCCACATCCTTCTCGAACGCCAGAAGCTCTTTCTTCAACTCCTCCCCCTTCGCCTCGATCTCCTTTATTTTTTCCTCTACTTCCTTCTTCTTATCCTCTATCTCTTTCTCGATGTCCTTCTCGGCTTCTTCCACCTTCTTCTTCGCATCAGAAGCCGCATCCTCAAGCTCTTTCTTCTTGTCTTCCAGCTCTTTCTCAAAGGATTGCGATTTTTGCTTTGCCTTATCGACTTCAGCCTCAAGCCTTGATACCTGCTCCTCTGCCTTCGAGCGTGCAGGTCCTGTCTTATTCAGCATTTCTTGTTTTGCTGCTTCCAGTTCACCCAGCTTATCCTCTGCCTTCTTCTTCCACTCCGCAGCCTTGCTTTCGACCTCCCCGGCTTTGTCCTCAAGCTCTTTCAGCTTCTCTTCCGCTTTGTTCCTGACCTCCTCGACTTTACTTTTAACTTCATCAACTGCCTTGTCACCCTTTTCTCTTAATGATTTGAGTTCCTTTTTATATTCGTTGATCTTATCAGCGGCGTCTTTCTTATATTCGTCGTACTTCGCCTTTGCCTCGTCAAGTTCCTTCTCTATCTCCTTTTTCTTTTCTTCAAGCTCCTTTTTGAGTTCATTTGCCTTATCGAGGACCTCTTTTGCGCTCTCCTTTGCGGTTTTCCACGCCTCTTCCGCGGCATCCATCATCTGTTTTGCCAGTGCGTCCATTTCAGCCATGGCTTTGTTAAGTTCAGCCAGCAAGCTCTCAAGCATGCGCTCAGCCTCTTCGACCGCATCCATAAGCGCCAGGCGCTTCTCTTCAAGAGCATCCTTTGCTGAAGATAGCTGCTCTTCCAGGGGAGACTGAGGTTTCGCAGGACCGGGCAGCGATGGAGGGGCACCGAGCGGGCTCTCGCCCGGGGATATGGATACTTTCTTTACCCAGCCGACATGTGAAATGAAGCCGTCGTTCTTATTGAAAAGATGGCTCACGCTCTCAACCATGAACTCTCCAGCCATTCTTTCATCAGGCATGTCCTTTATCTCGATAGTATCACCGAGCTGGATGCGGGAGTTCCCGAGAAGCTTAAGCGTCCCGGAAAGCGGTGTCATGAAGTCCTCAAGCAGCGCAGCAGCCACCTTGTCTGCCGTATCCTTGTCCCGGACCGCAGGGTCATGTATGATGAGAGGCTCGCCCCCGCTACCTGCAATGCCCTCCACAGCCTTCTTTGTCAGCCAGTGCGTGGTNNAGTCTGAGCCCCGGAAGCTTGCAGAGCTTTCTCCGCATACCTTTACGCTCGTGAAGCCAGGAGTGTGCTCCTTCACCTCTGCCTGGATGATGTCTCTTGCGTACTTCACGGTCTTGGGCGTCTGCCTCTTATATTTCTTGAACACCAGCCTGCCGTCCGCATTGAAAAAAAAGAGGAAACCGCACCGTTTTGCAAGCTCTTTCATGTGGGCATGGGCGTCCTTCGAGCNNATCCCGGCTTTATCCGCTATGTCCTTGACAATGGCGCCGGCAGCCTGCTTCTCATATACTTGGTTGCCCTTCAGCCCGGTAAGCATGGATGCTGGACTGAACCCCTTTACCACTATTTCAGATATCCCTGGCTCAATTGAGTCCACCATGCCTGTGAATACTTTGTTCAGCGCGCCTTCGTAGCCGAGCTCTATGGCGACTGGGTCCCCTTTTTTTATCTCCCTGGCTTTCGGCACACTTGCGATTGCGATGCTAAAACTGTCAAGAGGCACATTCACGTCCAGGTCAAGCGTGATGCTTATGACCTCGGGATTCGAGGATGAATCAAAGATGGCATCCCTGATCCTGACCTTATAAGCCGGCTTTTGCAGCATGTGTCTCCGTTCTCAGGCTTCGCCGCCCTTTCCTGCGCCCTGCCCGACGATGATCTCTTGCTCGACGCCGCTGTATTCCTCGGAGTCCACGGTTACCTTATATTTCCCTTGCGGCAGGTCTTCCTGGCGATATATGCCCTCATCGTCGGTCTGTACTTCATATTCCGAGTCCTCGCTTTTTAACCTGACCGTGACGCCGCTTTTGGGGGCTCCGGAAGCGTCCAGCACCTTTCCGGTGAGTGAATTTATCGACTCAAGTGCCTTCTCCGCCTCATCTTCAGCCCATTCCTCTGCCTGCCCGTCCTGGGAAGGCGGGGTAGTGGGCTCAGGCGGGGGCTCTTTGTATTCCCGGATTACGATGGAGTATTTGTACCTGTCTGCTATTCCCGCAGCCTCTTCTATGCGGAGGTCCTCTATCAGGACTTTTGTGACATCTGTCGCGCCCGAGATATCCGAGTTGAATGGGAGCGGAGTCCCCTGCTTGAACTTTGACCGGATTGTCTCAAGGCNNTCAAGGCTGCTTTTTGCGGCTTTTCCCTGCAGAATGCCGTCAAAAGAGATTTTTACAGGCGACCTGCCCAGGTTCTGGAACACATTGCCCTCCATCCCGGGTATCTCATGCTCCACCATGCTGCGCCTGTCTGCTGTGCTGATGTTGAAGATGTTCCTGATGTCCACGATACCGCCTTCAGGAGTCTCTTCTGACTTTATCATGGGTATGCCGTCAAGTTCGACGTTCATCTTGCGCCTCCGTACCGTCTCAGCTCCTCAGATAGAATGAGCCCTATCTTCCTGCCGAGCTCCCTCATCTCACTCTCGTCCCCACCGCCTTTCACGCTGACTGATATGTTGAACGTGTTATTGAAATTGGGCTGGCTGGCTGCAATTCGAGATGCATCCCCGTCTTTTGCCTGGAACTGGATGAGCTGCATCATCCGCCCGAGTGCACCCTGTACGTTTGCAGCAGGCTGCGCCTTGTACATCTGAGCGGGCAGTGGAAAAGACAACCCGATGCTTTCAAGCGGCATGCAATGCAGGGCATCGAAAGCTGCACCCGCAAGCGCGGCTGCAGGAGCGCGAGAAATTCCAATGTCAGCGATTTGCTGGACAGGGAGACCGCCCCCGGCGGTGTCGCCAGCTGCATTCAGGAGCGCAGTTACAGGGATAGTGAGGGGAGCTTCATATTGTTTACCCAAATCATGTCCAATCCCTGACACGTATTCCTGCATAATCAAGGACGAGTTAACGTAATCCATCATCGTCTTCAGGGCTTCGGGCACTGCTGCCTGCGGGGATTGAATGGAAATCGCCCCGGTTCCTGGCACTGCCTGTGATTCGGCGTTAGCAAGAGCCTGTATGCGCGATGACAGCATCCTGCCATACGATTCGGTTTTTACGACACTCGAAATTTTCTCATTGCCGTAAGCGATAGCAGTACCGCCGCCATGTGCCCTTGCAATGTTTGGAGCAATCGCGGGCACCTCGAACACATTGCCTGCCACCCAGAGAACGGATTCATCCCCACCGGGTTGGGGTGGGATAGCCGGAGCGGCTGATGGCTCACCCGGCATAAGAAGAGCATTCCGGAGCGCATTTGAGGTCTTATCCGCAGCACCTGACAGTAGTATGACGTTTTCACTGAACTTCCGGATATTATCAAGAACATTTTTTTCAGTGGTGCTATCTTTTTCCGCTACCATTGAAACGGTTGCTCCCTCGTATATACGAGTGCTATCCCTGATTATATTTCCTGCATTGAGCTCTGCCAGGCTCTCGCATATCGTCTCAATCTCGCGCACAGCATGCGCGGATTCCTGAAGTTCCCCGTATAGCTGGGTGCTATCAGTTTCGTGCACGTCACGTTCAGCCATCCTGTCAGGCGAGAGCATGTGCAACACGGTCATGGATTCCTGAGCCCGCGCTGCAGCCTGCGGCTGCACTGTGCCGGCAATCCCTTCACTATGTACCGAGTACACGCCTGCAATGCCAGCAGCCTGGCTTCCGAACTCTGATATCGCATTCTGGAGCGCCTGGTTCATCGAGAAGATGTTAAAAGGACCAAGGCTGAGCGCGTATCCTGCCTCACGCGGAGCTTCTCCCGGGGCGGAAGCGAGGTTCTCCCTCTCTTCCTCAGGCGGGAATATGAGCGGGAAATGGAGCACTATCAGGTTTGAAAGCTCAGCCGCCATCTCAAGGGCAGTGCGCAGGAGCTCGTCCAGTGGATTATCTGCGCCCGGTATTCCTGCTGCTGCACGCTCAAGTCCCGGGAGGCTGCTCTTGTTCACGATATGCGTATTTTCCACCAGGGCGGCGATGGCAGTCATGAAACCTCTCACTCTTATCCGGTGCTCTCTTCATCATCAAGGTCATCAGCAAACACAAGCTTTGTCACTCCAGCCTCCTGCGACCTTGCAAGCACTATTTTCTCCATCCTGCTGACCAGCGCAGCCATTAGGAAATCTATCTGGGGACGGGTGAGGTCTGCGGGCGAGTCTGCCAGCCTGTATCCGTAGTCAAGGCAGAGGGCGCCAAGCTCCTGCCCCTCAGGTGATTCGACAAACCGCTCTAGCTCAATCCTTTTTTTTTAGCACCCTGCGCGGATGATATCCCGCTCAGCTCAAGGACACGAGTGCCTATGAATTCCGGAACGCCGAACTTCATATCGCCCACGTCCTCGGCAGACAGTTTCGGCTCTATCATGCCGAGAGATGCAGCCAGCCGCAGGGCTTTGAAGTTCTTTGTCACATCTATCTTGCCCACGTCTGGTGTTCCGTCAGGCTTCAGCGGGATGCTGCCCAGAATAGAGAAAATCTCGCTGAGCTCCCCGTCTGTCAGCGGGCGCAGTACGATGTCTGCGTCATAGCTGTCAAGGTGAAGCGTCTCCCTCTTTTCCTTGCCTTTGAGGATATCCTCTTTGGTGAGCTTTTTCATTCAGGCTACGCTTCCTCTATATCAGTGGCTGAGAATGTATAGGACGCTATGCCGACCCCGTTGACGTCCATTGAATAGTCCCTGCCGTCGAGATAGCATTCCTGGAATGTCACGGTCTTTGTGGCATCCCCCTTCTTGAGCTGCGCCTGCAGAGTGAACTTTGCCTCATCAAGCACGGTCTTGGCGAGCTTTTCATCAAGCGGTGGGCAGGTCGATTTGACCCGAAGTGTGCCAGTGACCACCTTGACGCCGTACTCCACGCCCTGCCGCAGCGGCTGCCCGATAGCTACCACATCCGACCGTGTCCTGTTGACCTTGTACTCGATAGACTGCAGTCCCTCAACTTCAGTTGAGTCTACCATCACCTTACTATCACGCGCTGACCAGATTGTTATTGCCATTCAAATCTCCTCCTCACGCTTCAACCTTTATAGTGGCATAGATATAATCCATGGCTCTCACGGGTCTCACAGCAAGGTCAACCCGGACGATGCCCTGCGCGAAATCAAGCTGGGAGCTGTACACATCCAGAAGGTATGCCGGCTCCTTGCCATCCGTGCTCGGGACGATTGAGCCCTCACGTTCCATCCTCATCAGGAACTCTGTTATCTTGCCCTTGAGCGCCATCCTGCCGCTCTGGTTGTTCAGTGTCCCTATGAACAGGTCTGCGATGCTCTTGACGCCCCTTACAGAGTGGTCTGCAATCCTCATCACGCTTATCTGTTCCTTGCTCGATGTGATTCCCTTGACCACAATAATGCCCCTGCCTCTCTGTGCCTCAAGCGGGATGATTCCTGCCTTGAGCAGCTCCATCTGTTCGGATGGGGTGTAATACGCTTCAAGCTTTGAGAGCCCGCTCAGCGGCTTGTAGGTCGGGGATTCGTAGTAGTTGAGCCTGCTGATGAGCCCTGCGACCGAGCCGAGCGTCCCATATGGGGCTACCAGTACGAACCTGTCGCTCGCAAGCACATTTGTGCGCTTTACGATGTCCCTTATGCTCTCGCCCTTTGCAACAGTCCCGAGACCGATGCGGTTCTTTGCTTCCTGGCTCATCTTCATGCAGTGCGCCTCTATCAGGGCTTGTATCTCGGGGTCAGCGACGTCGCATGCCATTACGATATCAACATCAGGGTCTGACTCGAGCTTGTCGAGTGCAGCCTCATAGTCAGCCTTTGATATGACCCCTGTCACGCCGCCCGACAGGCTCGCCTCAGCCTCGCGCGGATTGTTGTTCGGCGGCTTTGATGCGGACTTCTGATCTTCAGCTGTAACAAGGTTTGAGTTGGTGTTGATGTACTGGGCAAGGTTGAGGTTGCTTCCCGGGTCCATCACAAGATTATCAAATATCTCTATGGCTGTCCCGTCAGTAATCATGACCTTTACAGACTCGGGAGCCGAGCCGTTCTCAACCTTAACCGTTATGCTATTTCCAGCCTCTCCCGATTTCTTTGCGGTCAGCAGGGCAGTATCCTTGTTCTTTAAATCCTTCAGGACGAGCTTTGCCTTGGAGCCTTCCTTGCCGCTTATCGAAGTGACCACGATCTCAAAAACACCGTTCTGGAACGCCTGTTTTGCATCCCTGGTAATCGTGAATTGCTCTCCTGAACCGAACTTGTCGGCGAACTCACGATAGCTGCTCACATGGGTCGGGGTGAGCGTCTCCCCTTTTTCAGTCGTACCAATCATCGCGACCACACCAGATGGGTTCAGCTGCTGCGGCACGATTTCTTTTATTACCTGTATTTCTACACCGGGCAATATTCTTGTCATCAGACAACCTCCTCAGTATAATGCTTACTGGACGAAATAAGCTTTACGCACTTGAAGCTTATAATTATATTTCGTCCCATTGTCGTATTTATACCTTGCTATCTGGGCTTTCCGGCCGGAACAACTGTATCCAGGGCGCCACTTGTACCAGGAAGTTCGTGCAATCACGTAAAAATCGGAAGTATCGGGCAGGAGATATTCGAATTCCGGGCAAGGCGTCCGGGTGAGACGAAAATACGGATGAATTACCAGAGAAGATGGGAAAAGACACCTCTGGAAAGCAAGCAGTTCACGGTGAACATTTTACGGTGACCTGCAATTCCGGATAATCACTTTCCAGATTCTCTTTTTCCGGATTCACATTACAGATTTCAGAGCGTGCCCGAGAGCACGCTGTCGAACTTGCCGCTCTTCACAGCAGCTATTGCATCCTTCGGCTTCATGCCCTCGACCGTTACTCCCATGGTTGTACATGTGCCGATGATTTCATTCGCGCATGCCTTGAGCGATTTTGCGAGTGTTCCCGTCTTCTTCATGCGGGCTATCCTGACCACCTGGTCTATGGTAAGGTTGCCGACCGTCTGGGTGTTCGGGGTACCTGCGCCCTTTTCAGCCTTTATCTCCTTCAGTATCAGCGCAGACGCCGGAGGCGTGCCCACCTCAATCCTGAACGACTTGTTGTCCTCGACTATCACCTTGACCGGTACCTGCATACCGTCGAAGTCCTTTGTGCTGTCGTTTATCTTATCTATGACCGCCTTTACATTGATGCCGAGCGGACCAAGCGCCGGACCCAGCGGTGGACCCGGGGTCGCCTTGCCACCCGGAACGAGTGCCTCTATCATTTTCACCATAATTCAATCACCTACTTTTCTGCTTCCTCTTTCTTCAAAATCCTGACATTGCTGCCGTGGACAGTCACTGGTATCGGTACCACGGATTCGAACAGCTCAACAGTGATTTCGTCGCGGCTCTCGTCCACGCGCCTGACCCGCGCCTTCTCGCCTTTGAACGGACCTGCTGTGAGCTCCACGATAGCGCCCTCTGTTATGCCTGTCACCGCAAGCTTGGGGGTCAGGAAATGCTCAATCTCTGCGACGCTAGACTGTCCTTTTACCATAGTCCGCGCGTGCGGCAGCGTCTGTATCGCCTGGTCCACGACTTCTGGCGAGCCAGCCTCGACGAGAATATAGCCTTTCAGCTCATCAGGTACGAGTATCGCCCTGATGTCAAGACCGTCCTTCTTCGCTATCTGGGCTACCATGTTCGCCACGCTCCTCTCCTGGTTCGCCGTGGTCTTGACAACGAATATCGCGCCGCTCATATCTTTCCCGCCATCTGTCTCGGGAGCTCTGTAATCAGTATGTACAGTATGAAACCGATAATGCCTATCAGCAGTATCCCTGCACCAGATACCTTAGCTATGGTTATGAATTCCTCACGGGTCGGCTTACGCGTGAGCTTCAATACTCGGACGTACTCGCTCAGGTTGAATGATAACTTCTCTGAGACCTCTCCTATTTCGATGTCCTTCAATCTTCTCACACCGTCACGATTTGAAAAGCGCACTTCCAATTAAGCTCAATGTAAAAATACCTTTCGATGGGTATTCCCGCATACTCCTGTAGTCCTGCCTGCGCACTCCTACCGGATGAAGTCAATGTCGTACATCTTGACGCCCGTGCCTGGCACCTTTCCCAGTATCTGGGGTGACCTCACACCAGTGACCACGAGCATCGTGCGAATGGTGTTCTCAAGCGTCGGGTCTATCCTCGCTCCCCAGATTATGCGGGATTCCTTGTCCACAAGGTTATACACCTCTTCAACAACACTCTGCGCCTCTGCAATCGTCATGTCCGGACCGCCTGTGACATTCACAAGCGCAGACTTTGCGCCTGATATGTCCACGTCAAGGAGAGGGCTCCGGAGCGCCTTCTGTACGGATTCCACCGCCTTGTTCTCACCCTCGGCTTCGCCAAGACCTATCATNNGAGTTCCGTGATGCCTTTCACAGCCCGCATCAGCACCTCGTCCGAGACCTTGAAAGCCGCATTCAGCGGCAGGTGCGGTACGATCTCGAGCAGCTTGTCGTTAGGTATCACTATTGTGGTATCCACGACGTCCTGCAGGTTATGCAGCCCGGCTTCTGCATTAGCAAGCCTCACAGCCCCTTCAGCCACGAACGGGAGGGTTACGACCGCAATGGTCAGGGCACCTGCATTCCTTGCGCACTCGGCAACTACGGGCGAGGCGCCTGTGCCTGTGCCGCCCCCGAGCCCGCACGTGACAAAGACCATATCAGCATCAGATACTATCTTTTCAATCTCTTCCTTGCTCTCCTGTGCCGCGTCTTTTCCTATATCGGGAAGGCTTCCTGCTCCAAGACCCCTTGTCCGCTTGCGCCCGATAAGCACCTTTTTCGGGGCAGCGATGTTCAGCAGGTGCTGGGCATCCGTATTGACAGCATAGAGCTGCGCTCCATCTATCCCTTCGTCATTCATCCTCTGTATGGTATTTGAGCCCGACCCTCCGCACCCGATGACAACGATATGCGTCTTGAGCTCCTGCAGCACGCTCTCCAGCTCTTTATCAACGTCTGTCAGAATCTGCGGGCGCTGATGTTCTGGCTTGACTGCCCTTGCAAGTGCATCCTGGATTATGGATTCCATCATACNNAGCGCTCAACTATGTAAATCATGCCGTGCTCCCGGTCAAACTCCACGTCATAGTGCTCCCGCAGAATGTCCAAACATTCCTTCGTAAGCCTCTCAGCAGCCATGCGCGCGCAGTCGTCGTCTATGCCTATCAGCACATGCGCGAACCTGCCGTCATCGTACTCCACATAAGCTATGCGGTTCGTCTCAAGAAAATCACGCAGGCGCGCCCGGTCAAGCTTCTCAGCCTCTTCGAGCAGCTCAGGGTCTATCCTTGCGACCTTCACTTTGGGGCAGATATTGCCCTTGCATGCGGTCTTGCTGAGCTCGCACTTTATGCCGCTGGTCATCACCGGGTGCGCAGACGGGCATATTTCGGCAGCCTTGCTCCGCATTTCCCTGCAGATGCCCCATGGTACGCCCTCCATTTCCCGTATCTGTCTCTCCTTGAGCACCTCAAATCCCAGGGACTTTATGAACCCGGAAAGCCTGTCCCTCTGCCCGCTGCTCATCGCCTTCCTGTCAAAGTATGCAAAATCGGCACGCGATTTGGCGAATGCCTGCCTGATGAGGCTCTCGTCCAGGTCATCCAGCACATATGAAGGGAACACGTGCCCGAATGTCACGTCCGTCTCCAGGATGAGGCTGTTCTGCCTCGGTGCATAGTGGTTACCCCCGAAGCCGACCGCGACTGGTGAATCACCCTCGTTAAGCAGCAGTATTGCGGTCGCAACCATGTGACCTGCGGCAGGGTCATTCCATTCTTTTTCAGTGCATCCTATCTCAATGAAAAGCGACGGCACTGCGAGGTCGCTCGGACCGTGATGTGTCGCCTCGATTGTGACCTCAAACCCGTCATTCTCAGCAAGCATCCGCAGAGACCGGATAAGTGAGCGCATTGCCTGTGGCGCAGCCATCGCAAGCTCGCGGTCCCTGCCGCCCAACGCGGCGTTTCCCACGTTTCCCGTATGGTGCACGGTCAGCATCGGGCGGGCGTCCTTGCTCCTGTGCCTGGATGCGAAAATAATCAGATCAGAACGTACGCCGGCAGCCTCGAAGCGCTTATCTATCCCGTCCTGCGCCACGAGCTCCCCGTCAATCTCCACAATCCTGAACTTTTTATAAACAAACCCATTGTCCGAAGGCTGCCACTGCCGCATCCCGAGCAGTGCCTTTTTGATGTTCTGGCTTGCCGGGTCGATGTTCGAGCAAACCACGGTAAGGGTGGCATCCTGCGCCATCACACTAAACATTCACGTCCATGCCCTATAAAAAAAGAGATGCCTGAAAAAAAATGGGCAGTTCTCATCCAGACTGAACTATTCTTCCCCGCTCTGCGCCATGGACAGGGACTTATCAACGATGGCATAATCCTTGATTGCACGTACTGCATCGAATGGTATCAGTATATAGCCCGCCTCTTCCTTGAATCTTGATGTGTCCAGATTTGCATCCGGTCTGACCACAAGGTCTATCAGTATGCCGGATTTGGGGTCTATTACCACGTTTTCTGCGATACCGAGCTCGGTCCCGTCCGAACTCATGACTTTTTTCTTTGCAAGTCTTTTCGCAAAAACTCTTGTCATATCAACCTCTCATTTTTGTTACCTGTAACCTATATAAGACTTCTGCTCTGCTGGCACGCCTCCCTTGAACTGTGCTGACAGCCGCTCATAGTACTCAATCAGGTTCTCGGCAAGCGAAGGTCTGACCTTCTTGAGGGCTTCCCTGAAGTACTCCATCCCTATCTTCTCTATTTCGGGGTCTTTTCGCAGCGCGAGCATGACACCCTCCCTGCACACGGATTCGATATCAGCTCCCACGTATCCCTCGGTCAGGTCCGCAAGCTCGTTGATATCAACATCCGGCGCCAGCGGTGTGCCTTTCAGGTGAATCTTCAGGATGTCTGCCCTGCCCGCTTTTCCAGGAGGACCTACGAACACGAGCCTGTCGAACCTCCCTGAGCGCAAAAGCGCAGGGTCGATGATGTCAGGACGGTTCGTGGCTGCTATCACCACGATGTCCTTGAGGGCCTCCATGCCGTCAAGCTCAGTGAGAAGCTGGTTGACCACTCGCTCGGACGCCTTGCTCCCGATGTCTGTGCCCCTCATGGGCGCCAGGGCATCGAGCTCATCAAGGAATATTATCGCGGGTGCGACCTGCCGCGACTTCTTGAATACCTCATGCACAGCCTTCTCGGATTCGCCTACCCACTTGGACAAAAGCTGCGAGCACCTGACATTGATGAAGTTGGCTGTGGTTTCGTTAGCTATTGCTTTCGCTATCAGCGTCTTGCCGGTGCCCGGAGGTCCGAACAGCAGTATGCCTCTTGGCGGTCGTATGCCCATGCGCACAAAGCGCGACGGGTGCTTGAGAGGCCACTCAACGGCTTCGATTATCTCCTGCCTCACAGACTCAAGACCTCCCACGTCGCTCCAGTTCACCCTGGGTATCTCTACAAGTACCTCGCGCATCGCGGACGGCTCGACCTCACGCAGCGCCTCCTCGAAGTCCTTACCCGTAACATTCATCTTCTCAAGGATTTCCGGGGGTACCGGCTCGTCAAGCCGAATCGAAGGCAGGTACCTGCGCAGTGCCTTCATGGCTGCCTCTTTTGAGAGAGCCGATATGTCAGCGCCCACAAAACCATGGGTCACATCCGCGATATGCTCGAATTTTACGGTCTCATCAAGCGGCATGCCGCGTGTGTGTATCTGCAGTATCTCAAGCCTGCCGTGCCTGTCCGGCACACCTATCTCTATCTCCCGGTCGAAGCGTCCCGGTCTCCGCAGGGCTGGGTCAATGGCATCCACCCTATTGGTCGCGCCAATGACCACAACCTGCCCTCTTTCCTCAAGACCATCCATCATGGTCAGGAGCTGCGCGACCACCCTGCGCTCCACCTCCCCGGTCACCTCGCTCCTCTTTGGCGCTATGGAGTCAAGCTCATCGATGAATATGATTGAAGGGGAGTTCCTGTTCGCATCCTCGAATATTTCCCGCAGCCTCTGCTCACTCTCGCCGTAGTACTTGGACATGATCTCAGGTCCTGCGATTGAAAGGAAATGGGCACCGCTCTCGTTTGCCACAGCCTTCGCAATGAGCGTCTTTCCCGTGCCCGGCGGACCGAACATGAGGACTCCCCTGGGAGGCTCTATACCGAGCTTATGGAATATCTCAGGGTGCTTCATCGGCAGCTCTATCATCTCGCGGACGCGCTGGACTTCCTTGCCAAGCCCACCGATATCCTCATACGTGATGCCGGTCCCGGTCACAGACCCGTAACCGCGCTCAGGCAATTCCCGCAGCTTGAGCTTTGTGGATTCTGTTACCAGCACGACACCCTTGGGCTCGGTCTCGACAGCCACAAGCGGTATCACCTGCCCCGTGGTCACGCGTCCCATCAGCGGATGTATCATTGAACTCATGACAGGTATTATGTCTCCCTCGACTACGGGTCTTTTCAGTATCTGGCGCATGACAATATCTTCAGGGTCCTTGAAATTCAGGTTCGGTACGCCTTCAGGCGGCGCGAGGACAATTTTCACTGCGTGCTTGGGCTCGCTTCTCCTCACCTTCACGGGGTCTCCGATGCCCACGGATGCATTCTGCCTTGTGAAGCCGTCAATGCGTATCGTTTCTTGCTCCCAGTCAGTCCTGTCAGCCCTCCAGACTTTTGCGGCTGTTAGCCTTTTTCCTTCTATCTCTACGATATCACCGGGAGACAGGTGAAGCGCCAGCAGAGTGTTGGGGTCAAGACGCGCTATGCCCCGCGACGAGTCACTCGGATACGCCTTTGCTACTTTCAACAGGATCTCTTCCATGAATGCTTCCTCGCGCAGTAACTTATTGAAGAACTTGGATAAAAGGCTATTGCATGCTGAAAAATAAAAGTGCCGTCTTTAATGTGAATTTTACCTGCAACTGCAGTTGATGGCCACGCCGCATACCCTGGAGTCCAGTTCCCTGAAATCGAAAGCCGGCGCGGCATAACTTCAATCTAATTTGAAGTTTAAGACAAGTATATAAGTTGTGTTAACAAATACTTCAATCAGGTGATATGTGATGATGCCGAGAAATACGTTACTTACAGGACTTGTGCTTGCGGTGCTCGCAGCAGGGGTTATTGCAATTGCATTTGGCAGTGAAAAGCCCTCTGATGCGGCGACCGATGAAATACGCAAGTTCTCCTCAAACCAGGAGATACTGGACTACATAAAGGAGAACATTGCAGCACAGAGCTATGGATACAGGTACGGGTACGCCATCTCGCCTGTATTCATGGAGGAGAGAGCTTTCACGAGCGACGCTATCACAGCCGTTACACAGAAAAGCGCTCCCGCACCCCAGGGTAGCAGTAACATGGGTGGCATAGAATTCTCGACGACGAACATACAGGTCGAGGGCGTTGATGAGGCTGACTTCGTCAAGAGCGACGGCAAATATATCTATATCATTTCAGGGGACAGGCTCGTGATAGCAGAGGCATATCCTGCGCAGGGCGCAAAGATAGTGTCTGAGACAAGGATTCCCGGAAGACCGGTCGAGCTCTTCGTGAACGGTGATTCGCTCGTGGTCTTTGCCGAGAATAGCGAGCAGGTAATGGTCTTCCCTGAGTACGATATCGCGCCTGTGCCCAGGTACACGCAGGCGACAACTGCGCTTCTCTACGACGTCTCAAGCAGGAAAGAACCGGAGCTTGTCACGAATTACAGCATCAACGGGAACTACTTCAGGGCACGGATGATAGGTAACTACGTTTACTTCATCGTGAAGGAGAACGCCTATTATACTGACACGATAGTGGACGTGCCGGTGATAAGGCAGGGCTCTGAGAAAGTACTGGCTCCGGATGTGTATTACTTCGACAACCCTGAGCAGAATTTCGTGTTCCATACCATCGCGTCGCTTGACATGAAGTCAGGCAAGGTCAATGCAGAATCGTTCCTGCTCGGCTACTCGGATAATGTGTACGTGTCGATGGACAACATCTATATTTCGTACAAGAAGAACCTGCCCATTGTGTATTACACAGACCTGAAAAAGAGGCAGTTCTATGATGTCATAGTTCCTCTTCTTCCTTCGGATGCGCAGGGGGAAATACTCAGCATAAGCGCAGGGAGCGCGGCGTCTCAAGACGTGTGGCGCGGCATCTCTTCGGTGCTGGAAAAGACCTACGATGCGATGAGCCCTGCCCAGAGGCAGGAGTTCGAGGACCGCGTTCAGAAGGAGCTTGCTGACTATGAGAAGAAAATCGCGCAGGAGAGCGATAAGACTGTGATACACAGGATAGGCATCAAGGACGGGGATATCCTGTACGAGACAAAGGGCGAAGTTCCTGGGACCCTGCTTAACCAGTTCTCCATGGACGAATCTGGCAAATACTTCAGGGTCGCCACGACCTCGCAGCTCTGGACATCACGCAGCGGACAGGCGCAGTACAATAACGTGTACGTGCTTGACAGCGATATGAAGCTGGCAGGCAAGCTTGAGGACATCGCCCCGGGCGAGCGGATATACTCCACGCGCTTTTTGGGCGACAGGCTGTACATGGTGACCTTCAAGCGCATGGACCCGCTGTTCGTGATAGACCTCTCAGACCCGGAAAAGCCAAAGATACTGGGCGAGCTCAAGATACCCGGTTTCTCAGACTACCTGCACCCATACGATGAGNNGAGGCGTGGGCAAGGAGACCTCAGATAACGGCTGGGGCGGCGTGTCTGTGAGCGGGGTCAAGCTCGCGCTCTTCGACGTGTCCAACGTGAGCAAGCCCAAGCAGCTCGACTCATACGTGATAGGCAAGGCTGGCACCGACTCAGAGGCTCTGCGCGACCACCGCGCGTTCCTGTTCGATAAGGATAAGAACCTGCTTGTGCTGCCAGTGACCGAGATAGTGGGAAGCGAAATACTCGGTAAGTACGGGTACAGGCAGAAGCTCTGGCAGGGCGCGTATCTATTCGGCGTGACGCCGAAGGACGGGTTCGAGCTCAAGGGCAGGATCTCGCATGCGGACGATGCTGGCAGCGATTACTGGAACTCCCCATACGCGGTGCGCAGGTCGATGTACATTGAGGATGTGCTGTACACGCTGTCTTCAAAGAAACTGCTCATGAACGACATCGGCACGCTGGAAGAGCTCAACAGCGTCGAGCTGCCTTGCGAAG
>DUGO01000126.1 GCA_013331375.1 Candidatus Methanoperedentaceae archaeon
GAGATAGAGAGTGCGCTCGTATCATACCCTGCGGTCGCTGAGGCTGCGGTGGTCGGGTACCCGCATGACATAAAAGGTGAAGCCATATACGCGTTTGTCACGCTCAAGGAAGATGCGCCAAAGAGCGATTCGCTGAAGACCGCGCTGGTTGAGCATGTGAGGAATGCGATAGGACCCATAGCAAAGCCTGAGAAGCTGCAGTTCGCGGATGCGCTCCCCAAGACGCGGTCAGGGAAGATAATGAGGCGCATCCTGCGAAAGATTGCATCAGGGGACATAGACCAGCTCGGTGATACCACAACGCTTGCAGACCCGTCTGTGGTCGAGGTACTTGTCAGGGAACGGGTGTGATGTGCAAGCTGCCAAAGCTTACCGATGCTTGCCTTGCCTTTGCTGTGCATTCAGAACTCTGGTTTTAAGTTCTATAGGTAGCTCGGCTGTTTCGATTATAATGTTATATTTATCTAAACATTGAGCTCTCCAGCTCGAATCCTTGAAATGTGCAGCTGCGTCAGAGTCAGCGAACAGAAGAATAAGCTTTCCAGCACCTTTAACAATTGTACTTGCGAAAAGCAACTTAAATGCATCTGCCATCACTTTATCAGTCTGAGCCCCTTTGGTGGACCGATATGCGCCCAAACCTCGCATAGTACAAGTGGAGATTCGCAAAATGCATCAAGCTCGATCCGTCCGCCTTCTGGCAAGTCAATCTTTTTTTCGCACAAAGTTAATCCGAGCTTCTTAGAAAGAGCATTCACGAGCCATTTCTCCGCCTCTCGCTGCTCACTGCTGTCTCCTGCTAATTCAGAAACCTTTACTTTTTTCATAATCAAAGTTAAGCCGCAGCAAGCCGTTTCTCAATATCAGCGATCTTGAGCTTGAGTGCCGTTATCTCCTCAATAACAGGGATANNGAGCTATTTCTGTTTTTGTTTCATTTCTCAGGCTGTCTATCCTGATTTTCAGATTTGTTTCAAGGCTGTCTATCCTGTTCTCAAGTGAATCCATTCTTGCATTGATTGCTTTGATATCCCCGCCGATTTCACTGAGTTTGGGCAGTAACATCCGTTCTATCCAACCTGGTATTTTCTCCGCAGGCATGTGCAATACTTGATGTACATACTATATAACCTTAAGCTGAACGACGCGGAAATAATTGACTCACTTCGGCGGCTCACCGCGCTTCATGCGCCTGACGTATTTGCCAACCCTGAACCTTAGCAGCGAGAGGAACGCCTTTATAGCCAGGATGGTAAGCATGTCAGCGTCCATCCTCTCTGTATAAAGGTTGAACAGGCTTTTCATGTGCCGCAGGTTGTGCTCGAGGCACTCGCCGATGAGCATCCAGTGCTCAGGCGTGCAATCGTCCCCTGTGAACGATTTATCGCCAGAGAGCCGCGTGCCTCCCATTGAGATGAAAAACAGCGGGAACACCATCGAAGGACTGTCACTCAGGTCGTGTATGAGCTCAAGCGTCTCCAGTACGTCATCTTCGGTCTCGCCCGGCAGCCCCATCACAAGGCTCGCTATCGGAACCCAGCTGTTGTCCTGGAACAGCCCGTATGCGCCGCGCACAATGTCCTGCCAGTCTTCCGGCTTCGAGGGTTTCGGCTTTCCAGCCATGTGCCTTTCAATGAGCTTCGCGCTGCCGGTCTCGATGCCGACCCATGCAGACATATATTCCTGCGTGCTCCCGATGCCAGCAATTTCTGATATCTCCGGGACCAGCTCCGGATTGTGGTATGCTGTGGCAAGAGCCGTATGGGTTATGTCAATATCCGAGACGCCTGCCACTCCCTTCACTTTCCTGAAAAGGTCGAGTACTGCATCCCGGTTTACATTAACCCCATGCCCCCTGAACCTGAACACGTCCTCGGAGTGCAGCAGGATGTGCCTCTGACCGCTGCGCACATTGGTATTAACATCACGTATGATGTCGTCAAGGGGGCGCGACCTGGATTCCACNNCGCAGATGGTAGCGCCTGCAGCGCACGGAATTTTCGCTGCTTCGACTGCGCACCCTTTCAATATCCTCGGAATCTCTTTCCCTTCCAGGATGTCCCTGAACAATCCCGTCCCTGTTATCTCACCCTCGCCCATATCAACGTGGCTGATACCGAGGCTGTCAGCCGTCTCCTCGTCTATCTCCCATGCGCCGCTGCCGCCCACAACTATTTTGGGCTTGTGAGACAGGATAGCGGGATGCCTGACCAGCTTGATGAACTCAGACCTGTTGTGGGGCGCACCCCTGCCAACCATTCGTTCAATCTCATGGTATGCAACCCTGCCCATGGGGTCGTCATGGGTTATGCTTACTATCCGGGTGTCGCTACCAACTGCCATGTCGAGATAATCCGGATGCGCTACCACGATTTCGTCCGCAGTGAAGCCGCTTTCAAGCAGTGCAGCCTCCATCCTCCTCATACCGCATGATGCGAGCCGGGCAGAGCCGTCGCTTCCTGCGCCTACGGGCGGGCAGAAGAACCTGTACAGCGCCCAGCCCGGCACGATGCTTTCGGGCATAATGGCTGCAAATCCGAGGATGACGCCGCCGTTGTAGGTGCTCATCATTGTCCGGTCGGACGTGATGACAATCTTTTTCCCTGACATCACGCCACCGCAAGCTCAAACCGTTTCCCGTCAACCAGCACTGACGGTGCGCGGATGATGCCGTCAAGGTGTATGCCTGCAACCACATCCCCGCCGAACATGCTGTTGTCGCCGAGCGCAACATGCACAGTGCCCCCGACCTTTTCATCCTCAAGCACGTTGCCTATGAGTGAAGCATTCGGGTTAATCCCTATCCCGAGTTCTGCCACATTGTACGCATTTTTTCCGACCGCATCAAGCATCTTTTTTAATTCGGGTGCGCATTTTCCCTGTATTTCGACCACATACCTGTTCTCCACTCTGAACGTAAGCGGCGATTCAAGAAGCCCAAGCCCGCTCATCGACCCGTCCACAACGAATATGCCGTCCGCATTCCGGGGTGCTATGTACAGCTCGCCTGCAGGCAGGTTCGTGCCGCAACCTGGCTCGTGGCAGATGCCTGTATCCTCGTTCCATGTGCATCCCCGGACATCAAATTCAATGTCCGTGCCGAGCCGCGAAGTAATTCTTATTGTCCTTGAATCCCGGAGCATACTGCTCATCCTGCCTGCACAGTCGCGTATCCCGGCATAGTCTGCAGTCATGCCGCCTGATACCATCATCCGCGCTGTTATGCCTGGCATGCTGGCAATCCTTGCACCCGCCCTGCAC
>DUGO01000053.1 GCA_013331375.1 Candidatus Methanoperedentaceae archaeon
AGGGCTCATCCATCAGCAGGAGCTTGGGCTCATTCGCGAACGCACGCGCTATGCCGACCCTCTGCTTCATGCCCCCGGAGAGCTCTTTAGGGTAATACTTCTCAAAGCCCGTAAGCCCCACAATGTCAATGTACTTCTGCGCGATGCGGGAACGAACCTGCCTGTCCATGCCGCGTATCTCAAGCCCGAACTCAACGTTCCCAGTCACATCCCGCCAGGGGAAGAGAGCATACTCCTGGAACACGAAACCCAGCTCTGCGCCAGGTGACGTGACCGGTTTCCCGTCAAGATATATCTCGCCATCCGTAGGCGGCTCAAGCCCGGCGACAAGGCGCAGGATTGTGGTTTTGCCGCACCCGGATGGACCTACGATGCACATGAACTCCCCGTCGTCCACCTCAAAACTCACGTTTTCGATAGCAAGCGTGCCGTTGAACTCCTTTTTCAGGTTCCGGATGATCAATCTACCCAATGCAGCACCCTCCGCTGTAAGATAAGTATCCCGCTGTTCATTACGTATCCCAGCACGCCGATCAGCACCATGCCAGCGACCATCTCGGGATACTTCCCTAGGTCGCCCATGCTCCAGATATAGTATCCGAGCCCGAAGGGGCTGCGTATCACCATTTCGGCAGCCACGATTGACATCCAGCCCACGCCCACGCCTATGCGCACGCCTGTGAAGATGTACGGGAGTGCAGACGGTATCACCACCTTTTTGACTATATCCGCGCGTTTCGCACCCAGGGTGAGAGCGGCATCGACCAGCCTCTGCTCTGTGGCGCGCACCCCCTGTATGGTATTTAGGATCAGTGGGAACACAACACCGATGAACACGATAAAGACCGATTTATCACCTGCGGCGAACAGGAATACGGCTATAGGCACCCAGGCTATCGGCGGGACGTTCCGGAGCATGTCAGTCGTCGGACCGAGGATGTGGTCGAGTATCCGCAGATACCCCATCCCTATACCCAGCGGCACGCCGATGATAAATGCTGCAGCTGAGCCTATGAATACCCGCTCAAGGCTTGCAGCCACATGGTTAAGCAAGCCTGGCGTCACGGACGGTCCATACGCCTGCGTGAAGAGAGGGTAATGCAGGAATGCGGATAGTGTCTCAGGCGGTGTGGGTATGTCCTTCAGGCGCAGGAATGGGATCTCGAATATATCCTGTCGCGCGGATGTGACAAGGACATACCATAGCAGGATGACCCCTGTAAGAGAGAGAAGCCTGATGGCATACGAAATGCGCTTCTCTCTCATGAGTGCCGCCCGCTGCACCTATTGCACCGTGACCACTGTGAGTCCTTCCTTCTCTGCAGCCATCAGGAACAGCACGTGCTGTATCGTGCCGGGTCCGGGATAGCCGACCGTCTTGCCTGCAAGGTCCTTCATCGAGCTGATGTCATTCCTCACAACAATGACGCTGCCGTTGTAGTTCATTCCAGCGATAACGCCCACCCTTGCGTCATCCTTTGAGAAGTCATTGCTGTTAATCCTGTGTATGATGACAGGCGGGATGCCCAGGCTGCCTGCATCTATCTTGTTCTCCTTGAATCCCTGCGTCATCTCAAATGCGCCGTTGGTAAACGGCGTGCCTTCGCCGAGCGTCATGTTTATGCCTGCCTCATCATACCAGCCCTTCCTGTAGGCTATCCAGAAAGGCAGCTCGTGAAGGTCGCTTACGAGATAGCCGTACCGCATGGATACCGGCTTTGCGAGTTTCAGGTCTGCAAGGCTGTCGTTCCTGTGCTCCAGCGCCCAGTCAAGATATTTGTTCGTGATGAGCGAATTGGCATAGTCCGAAGCGTTCTCGAACCCCGACTGGGGCCATTTGTCCTTATCGAAGATGCCGAAGCCCTTTATTTTATCTGTGAACTGCGTGGTTCCGGGGATGTCGTTCCTGTAGTCGTAATCGACGCCCTGCATGGCAAGTTCGATGGCTGTCTGGTTCTGGCTGCCTGTGAACTCCATGGCATATGCAACGAGCGCAGCATGGTCAGGCGAATCCCTGCTCTTGGCGCTGTTGAGATAATCAACTGCTTTCACCTGTACGAGCGTGAGCCTGTCCAGCACGTCGTCCGGGTTCGAGCTGTTCTTATACCAGTCGTAGTCGTATGCCACCACGCAGCATGGGTGATGGCTCCATATGTCCCCTGAATAGATAAGCGGTTTGCCGTAGCCCTTTACGATGGCTTCTGAGGGGTACGGCTCCCATCCGATGAACCCGGCAATTTCCCCTGTGCCAAGCCTCTGTATCATGTCCTGCCCGCTCATCTTCACAAGATTTATGGGTTCCCGCGATGGCGTTGCAGTGGGCTTGGGTCCCTGTTCTGTCGTTTCAGTGCAGCCGCTGGCGAAAACCAGGACTGCAATGACCAGTACGGTAATCTTGAGGATATCTCCCATAGTCTCCCACCTATGGTTTAAATTTGCACCGTACCGTATATTAACGTTTGCCTTTTTAAAAAAAGATTACCTGCGCGAGAAAAATTCAGGCGCAGGATGAATGGCACTTACATGTGCCCTTGGTTGTCTTCTTGACTTTTACGATTCTCATTTGAATCCCTGATTCGTTTTATGTCGGCAACCCCATATTAACTTTTCGCCCGATGTAAAGTACGTCGGGTACAGCTTCAATTATCGTTGTCGGTAGGGTGGGTAGGCAGAGAAATAATAAGCGCCTCAGTACTCATAGGGCTCATCACAGTTCAGCCGCTTTTCTCTTCATAGGCGCTTTGCAGTTCGGAGGCGATAGCCTCAGCAACCTTCCCCGGCGCTGCAGACTGATAAATGCTGCGACCGACAATGACAAAGTCTGCGCCAGCCCGTATCGCAGCGCCCGCGCTCCCGCCCTGCGCCCCGACCCCGGGGGAGATTATCGCCATACTGCCCACTTTTTTTCGCAGCAGTGAGAGTCTCTCAGGGCGCGTTGCGGGAGCCACTATCCCGTCGGCGCAGCATTCGACAGCGAGCGAGGGGAGCCGCTCCGCAACAGGCGCCATGAACTCGACCGCGCCCGGATGGCTCATCTCAGTCACGACGAACACCTCGCCGCCGTGCTCACGCGCGACACCGATGCATGCCGTAAGGCTGTCCCTGCCGGTAAAACCGTGCACTATCACCGCGCCTGCACCCGCGCCGAACGCCTGCCCGCATATCTTCGCATTCGTTTCCGGGATATCTGCAATCTTGAAATCCGCTATCACGGGGGTGAACTCAGATATCCGGCGTATCACACCCATCCCGGCAGACATCACAAGCGGATGCCCGACTTTTATCGCGTCCGCAAAATCCGCCACCGCTCTTGCTATATCTATGGCAGTGTCGCCACTGTCAACGTCAAGAGCCGGAACAAGCCCCGTCCTCCGGCGCATCAGTCCAGCACCTTCATGAGCGGGATCTCGTCGCACTCAGGGAACTTCGGGCACTTGATGCACATGCCCCATATCTTGTGCGGGAGCGAGCTTTTCTTCACCCGCGCAAATCCGTGCTTTTCAAAGAACTCAGGCACATAGGTCAATGTTATCACCTTGCGCACCCCGAGCTGCCGTGCTTCGTCAAGGCATGCCCTGAGCACCTGAGAGCCTATGCCCTGCCGCCTCCTCTCTGGCTGCACTGCCATTGACAGCACCTCGCCGTAGTCCTCCCACGTAGTATGCATCGCGCCGCATGCGATGAGCTTCCCGTCCTCCTCGAACACGAAAAATTCCCGGATATTCTCATAGAGCTCGCTGAGCGAGCGCGGCAGCATCAGATTCTGGTCTGCGTAGGTATTGACAAGATTCTTTATGCCTGTTACGTCGTTAATCGTGGCTTTTCTTAGCACCTGTTCATTCACCTTTGCTTAATCCCGTGCAGCCCGGATGAACCGCCCGCGGAGCTTGGTTATGAGGGCTTCCACCTGCTCCACGGCTGTGCCTGTGTAGTTCCCGGGTTCCATTATGTCCTCTATCTCTTCTCGCTTCATGTATTTAGAAACTGCGCTGTTCTCAAGCAGGACGTCTTTCATGTGCCTCCTGCCCTCAAAAGCGATCATCGCGCACTCCCTGACAATGGCATGAGCCTCCTGCCTTCCCACGCCTCTCTTCGCGAGCTCCATCATCACAGGCTCTGCCATGTTGAGCCCCATCGGAAGCTCAAGGTTGCGCCGTATATTGTCAGGATGGAACCTCAGCTCGCGGACTATCCTTGCAGTGAGCCGGATGAGATGGTCTGTAAGCACGCACGCTTCGGGGAATACCACGCGCTC
>DUGO01000118.1 GCA_013331375.1 Candidatus Methanoperedentaceae archaeon
GCCGAGGTTGCAGGACTCGTATGGCAGGAGCGGCTGCTCGCCGCACGGGTTCGTGCTTTCTATATCGCCGAGCTTCGGGGTCGGGTTGTAGCGGTTAATCTCGTCTATGAAAACCACGCCGGGGTCTCCAGTCCTCCACGCCATTGTCACTATCAGGTTCCATACCTCGCGAGCCCTTACGCTCTTTGCAATAGCACCGCTTCGCGGATTGATGAGCTCGTAATCACTGTCGCGCTCAACGGCTTCCATGAACCTGTCGTCCACAGCCACGGAGAGATTGAAGTTCGAGAGATTATTGCCTTTTGATTTTATGGTTATGAAATCTATGATGTCGGGATGGCTCACCCTGAGAATCCCCATGTTAGCGCCCCGTCTCCTGCCACCCTGCTTTATAACGTCTGTTGTCACGTCGAATACCCGCATGAAAGAAACCGGTCCTGATGCAACGCCTTTGGTCGAGCGCACGATGTCGCCCCTCGGGCGCAGGCGTGAGAATGCGAACCCGGTGCCTCCGCCCGACTGCTCAATGAGTGCCATGTTCTTTACAGCCTCGAATATGTCGGCAAGCGAATCCCCGACCGGTATGACAAAGCAGGCTGAGAGCTGCCCGAGGTCGGTTCCCGCGTTCATGAGCGTGGGAGAGTTGGGTATGAACTCAAGAGCCGCCATCATGCTGTAGAACTCGTCTTCTCCTGCAGCATCCCTGGCAATTGCTTTTGCCACGCGCCTGAACATGCCAGCCGGTGTCTCGACAACGGCGCCATCCTCATTTTTCAGCAGGTAGCGGCGCTCAAGAACACGCACCGCATTCACCGTGAGCTTGAGCTCGTCAGTGACGCCGAAGAACTTTTTCGCCTCCCTGATGCGGGTGCGCTCCTGCCTATATAAGATATAAGCCTTTGCAGAGGCGGGAAAGCCCCTACTGATGAGCACCTGCTCGACCATGTCCTGGACATCCTCGACGCCCGGAAGTTTCATCCCGCGGCTGTCAACCAGCGACTCCACCTCGCATGCGAGAGAATCCGCTTCTGAGCGGCTGCCTGTGGCTGTCGCAAGGAACGCCTTGTATATGGCATTCGCTATCTTGTCCCGCTCGAACTTCACAACCCTGCCGTCGCGCTTGCGTATCTTTTCCGCCACGTTTCCCATCTCCTTTCAGCCGGATATCTGATACTATGCCTTTCAGACGTACTTGAGCTTTGCGGATTCTATATTTGCGGACTCTAATGAGAATGGTTTTTATAGTTGTGCGTTATCTAAGCGGGGCATGGTTCAAAAAGGCGATTTTATCAGGATTACATATACTGGCAGGCTTGACTCAGGAGAGGTTTTCGACACAACTGATGAGGAGACTGCAAAGGCGAACAATATCCACAACGAGAACAAGCGCTACGGTGGTGAGGTAGTAATCCTCGGCGCGAAGCATACGCTTGCGGGAATGGAGGACGAACTTGAGGGCAAGGAAGCCGGATACAGCGGCAAGGTCACAATCCCTCCTGAGAACGCATTCGGGCGCTATGACGCCGCGCTGATACAGGACATCCCGATAACCAGGTTCCCGGATAAGCCGCAGTCAGGGCAGCGCGTGGTAATCGATGGCAAGTATGCCACTGTGCATGTGGTGATGGGGAGGCACGTACGTGTTGACTTCAACCATCCTATTGCAGGCAAGACGGTTACGTACGATTATACGATAGAGCAAAAGCTCGAATCCCCTGAAGATAAGATAAGCGGTCTGCTTGAGATGTATGCAGGTAACAAGTTCAAGATAGAGGTCAGCGGCGACACTGCAAGTGTCGAAGTCCCGCTTGCGCTTGCGCTTGAGAAGCAGTGGCTCGTGGCAAAAGCGCTGGTCGCGACCGACATGCTGAAGTACGGCGGGATAAAAGAACTGGTATTTATTGAGAGGTTCACGCAGGAAGCCCTGAATCCTGCGAAGCCCGCATGATGAGGAATGATAACTGGAATTAAGATTCTGCCAGTCATATCCTTATCGCCGATTTCATTTCAGGCATGATTCGCACTGCAGCTTGCGCCACTCAAATACTAAAATATCCTAATCGGAAAGTATCTAATTCTCGTGTATGCTGCTGTAAGTATAAATATTGCTGCGGTTTCCATGAGGTCAAGCCCAGGCATTGAAACTATCTGCACGCTGGAATTGTACGGCTCCATCCGCGTAATCTGAGCATTATTGTAAGGTACGAAATATATATAGTTGAATTTGTAAATTGCGCCACGAAACCCGTGACTGTTAGCGTTCAGTGCCTCCGTATCATAAACCTGATATGAACCCGAAATGTTGAAGGGTAGAGATGTATTATATTGCGCTATGCGCCCGTGAAATGCTGGAGCTGAGTTCTGTAACGGGACAAAATAGACATATTGCCCGTCCCACTCAACCCCTGAAAAACCTTTTGCCTCTGTATCTATGGCAGCAATATCGAAGCATGAAAACGAGCCTGTAACATTGAAAGGCTGCGATATATTATATCTGCACGCTAAACCGTGATACTCAGCCCCGTTGTAATACGGGGAAAAGTAAACGAACCCTTTTGCGTAGCCCCCTCCGAGGAACCCTTTTGCGTTCGCATTAACCCCGGTCAAATCAAAGAATTCGTAACTGCTTGCTGTATTAAAATCTGCTGTCGTGCTGTATCTTGCCACGACACCCGAATTTCCGCCATTATACGGTACAAAATAGACGCTAATCCCGTCAAAAATCGCCCCAGTAAATCCTTTTGCACTTGCGTTTAAACCTGAAATGTCGTAAAAGCTGTATGATTCAGGGCTATTAAACGCCCCTGTGGTATCATATCTTACAACCACTCCCGGATACGAGCTTTCATAATTTCCATTTGGCACAAAATATACATATCTCCCGTCAAAGACGTTCCCATACAATCCTTTTGCACTGGAATTCATGCCTGATACGTCGTAAAAATCATATGAACTTGGCGCATTAAAATCCGCGGATGTATTGTACCGTGCTATCATTCCATGTATAACTCCATTGAAAAATGGTGAGAAATATAGATATTTACCATCTGTTGTCACTCCTTTGTACCCCTTTGCGCTTGCGTTTACAGACGCCATATCAAAAAATGCATAAGAACCAGACAAATCAAACACCTCCGTAGTATCATATCGCATAACTACCCCGTGATATTGTGATGTGACATAATTATAATACGGTGCAAAATAAATATATTGACCGACAGATGCGGCTCTAAAATACCCGCCACTGCTGCTGTTCGCTGACGATGTGTCGTAAAAACTATACGATGCTGAGTCGTTGAATGCTCTCGCATCAACCTGTGTTGTGATTGAATTCATCACGGCTGCGAGTATTAAGATGAACCACAGTCCCCGCACCGAACGGTATTCGCGCTCATGTGGCTCTGGTGCGAAGGTCATGCTAACCCCATCATCTCCCGCTCCCTGCGAACTCCAGCGTATCAAGTTTAGATATGGTTCTATATTCCGATTCATCCAATAGCATATCGCCAATTCTAAAGGCAAAAATGGTTTCAATAAATAACTTCAGCATGCGTATGTTTTTCCGAGTTGTATTATCCAGTTTAGTTCTCCACTATCGCTAATGTAAATTACGGTGTTGTCTTTCATATAGCTCCGGCGGGAACCGAACCCATCCTTCTATATGTTTAAGCCATATGCTGATTATATCATATTATCCTATCGAGGTGGGGTATTTCTCAGGTCCGACAGGATTCTCATCCGGAATTTTGGTGATTCCACCTCTCCAATAAACTATACCCTTCTTACCCTCAGAAAGAACCCTCATTAATATTCATCCTCCTCTTTTTTCAGCTTCGCAATCATATCCCGTATCTTTGCAGCCTTCTCGAACTCCAGCTCTTTCGCGGCGCGGTGCATCTCTGCCTCAAGCTCAATGATGTAGTCAGGCGTTCTTTCTTCAGGCACCACTGGCACAGTTATCTCCCTCTTCTCGACAGCCTTGCGAATGGTCTGAGGCGTGATGTTATGCTTCGTATTATATTTAATTTGCATCGCACGACGCCTGTTCGTCTCATCAATCGCCCTCTTCATCGAGCCTGTGGCAGTATCTGCATACATCACCACCCTGCCCTCCACGTTCCTCGACGTCCTCCCAATCGTCTGGAGGAGCGAGCGCTCGGACCTCAGGTAGCCTTCCTTGTCCGCGTCCAGGATGGCGACGAGCGCAACCTCAGGCAGGTCGAGCCCCTCTCGGAGCAGGTTTATGCCCACAAGCACATCGAACTCACCCAGGCGCAGGTTACGGATAATCTCGATGCGCTCCAGGGTTTCTATCTCAGAGTGCATGTACCTCGCCCGGATGCCCACGCCCAAAAGGTAGTCCGTCAGGTCCTCAGCCATCCGCTTGGTCAGCGTCGTGACGAGCACCCTGTGCTTTCTCTCCACTTTCCTGTGAATCTCTCCTATCAGGTCGTCTATCTGTCCCTTTACGGGTTTTACCACGATTTCAGGGTCAACGAGCCCGGTCGGTCTGACTATCTGCTCCACGACACTTGAGCTGTGCGAAAGCTCGTAGTCTGCAGGCGTTGCGGACACGTACAGCACACTTTGGACCCGTGATTCGAACTCCTGGAATGTGAGCGGGCGGTTGTCAAGCGCGGAGGGGAGCCTGAACCCGTAGTCAACGAGTGTCTCTTTTCGCGACCTGTCGCCGCCGTGCATGCCCACAAGCTGGGGTACGGTCACGTGCGACTCGTCGATGACAGTGATGAAATCGGGGGGAAAGTAATCAATAAGCGTGTGCGGCGGCTGCCCCGAGCGCCTGCCGTCCAGGTGCCTGCTGTAGTTCTCGATGCCTGAGCAGTAGCCCATCTCACGCATCATCTCGATATCGAACTTTGTCCGCTGGAGAAGCCTTGCAGCCTCAAGTATCTTGCCCGTGGAATTGAGCTGCGAGACCCTGTCTTTTAGCTCTTCCTCAATTGATGATATGGCTGCATCCACCTGTTCTCTCGGCATTACGAAGTGCTTAGCAGGATATATGACGATGCTGTCCTTTTCACGGACAGTTTTCCCTGTCAGGGCGTCAAATTCGGAGATGCGCTCGACCTCATCGCCGAAGAGCTCTATCCTGACGCCCGCGGACGAGTATGACGGGAACACCTCCACCGTGTCTCCGCGCACCCTGAACTTACCCGGGCTGAAATCCATGTCGTTGCGCTGGTACTGCATGTCCACAAGCGCGGTAAGCATGTCCTTACGCACCATCTCCTCGCCTTTTCCGAGCACGAGCGACATCTCTTTGTACTCCTGCGGCGAGCCTATGCCGTAGATGCACGACACGCTTGCCACAATGATGACGTCGCGCCTCTCCATGAGCGAACGCGTGGCTGAGAGGCGCATCCGATTTATTTCCTCGTTTATGGATGCGTCCTTTTCTATGAAGGTATCGGTCTGGGGGATGTACGCCTCAGGCTGGTAATAGTCGTAGTAGCTCACGAAGTACTCCACCGCATTGTCGGGAAAGAATGCCCTGAACTCTGAATAGAGCTGCGCTGCGAGCGTCTTGTTGTGCGAGATGACAAGAGCCGGTCGGTTGAGCCTGAGAATGACGTGCGCCACAGTGAAGGTCTTGCCAGAGCCTGTCACGCCGAGCAGCGTCTGCTGTCGCTCCCCCTTCTCAAACCCGCGGCTGAGCTGCTCAATGGCTTGCGGCTGGTCGCCCTTTGGCTCGAATTCTGATACAAGCCTGAACTCCATCGTATCTCTCCTCAATACCAATTCATGGCTGTCAGATATATCACTTTTGAGCAAACCGGCTCAACCAAAAGTATCGTCCAGCTCCGGCTGCGGCTATTTGCTCTTTTCAGCTTTGCGCTCTGCTTTTGCTTCGGTATAATCCAGGTAGATGGCTATGAGCAGCACACCTATTGCCACTAACATCACAAACATCCCGGACATCAGCATCATAAGCGTGGCAACTGACCTGAAGAATATAAATATTGTGGATAGCATTACTGCCACGATCGCAGTCGCAAGCGCAAGGTAGTATACGCGCAGTTCAGATTTGAATATCCCGAGGAGGTCTACCACAGGTTTCACCCTCAATCAATATATACTGTCTGTAGAGTGTTATATTTTTTTCGACTATTCATTCGGTGCAAACAGCCGAACCCGACGCAAACCTTATATAGAACTACAAACATGTAAAACGCGCGTAATCTTATAAAAGATAGAAATTTTAAGGAGGTTTTAAATGGCTGGACAGTTAGCCGGACAACCCATTCTCATTCTACGAGAAGGTACTCAGAGATCGAGAGGAAAAGAAGCACAGAGCAGCAACATCATGGCAGCAAAGGCAGTTGCAGCCGCCGTGAGGACGACCCTGGGTCCCAAGGGCATGGACAAGATGCTTGTGGACTCGCTGGGAGATATCGTCATAACCAATGACGGTGCTACCATTCTCAAGGAGATGGACATCGAGCACCCGGCTGCGAAGATGATAGTCGAGGTCGCAAAGACGCAGGATGACGAAGTGGGCGACGGCACCACGACCGCAGCCGTGCTCGCAGGCGAACTCCTGAAGAAAGCGGAAGAGCTTCTGGAGCAGGACGTGCACCCCACAATAATCGCAAGCGGTTACAGGCTTGCAGCCGAGAAGGCGAAAGAGATACTCCCATCCATAACAAAGAAGGTCACATCAAAGGACAAGGACCTGCTGCTCAAGATAGCAGTCACAGCAATCACAGGCAAGGGCGCAGAGGCAGCAAAGGATACCATGTCCAGCCTCGCAGTCGATGCGGTGCTGTCGGTCGTTGAGAAATCGGACGGCAAGAACACGGTCGATATCGACGATATCAAAGTCGAGAAGAAGGTCGGCGGCAGTGTTGACGATTCATGCATGATCCAGGGAATGGTCATAGACAAGGAGCGCGTCCACCCCAACATGCCGAAGAAGGTGACAGGCGCAAAGATACTGCTCCTGAACGAAGCCATCGAGATAAAGAAGACTGAGGTTACGGCAGAGGTGCAGATAACCTCACCCGACCAGATGCAGGCTTTCCTTGACCAGGAAGAGAGGATGCTCAAGACCATGGTCGATAAGGTCGTGGCAAGCGGCGCGAATGTTGTATTCTGCCAGAAGGGCATTGACGACATCGCACAGCATTACCTTGCAAAGGCTGGCATATTCGCTGCGCGGCGCGTGAAGAAGAGCGACATAGAGAAGCTCGCCCGCGCAACAGGCGCCAGCATCATCACAAGCTTTGATGAGATAACCGAGAAGGACATCGGGCATGCAGGCGCTGTCGAGGAGAAGAAGATAGGCGATGAGGAGATGGCATTCGTCACTGAGTGCAAGAACCCCAAGTCTGTCTCAATCCTGCTGCGCGGCGGCACAGAGCATGTGGTGGACGAGGCTGAGAGAGCCATCCACGATGCGCTCCGGGTAGTTGGCGTCGTCATTGAAGACGAGAAGCTCGTGGCTGGAGGCGGCTCACCAGAAGTCGAGCTTGCGCTGCGCCTGCGCGAGTATGCAGCAACGCTGAAGGGCAGGGAGCAGCTCGCGGTCGAGAAATTCGCCGAGTCGCTCGAGATCATCCCGAGAACCCTTGCGGAGAACGCCGGACTTGACCCGATAGACAAGCTTGTGGATATGAGAAGCCAGCACGAGAAGGGCAACAAGAACGCGGGCCTGAACGTGTACTCAGGCGATGTCGTTGACATGTGGAAAGACGGCGTCGTTGAGCCGCTTCGCGTGAAGACCCAGGCTATAAGCTCTGCAACCGAAGTTGCAACGATGATACTCAGGATCGACGATGTCATCGCATCCAGCAAGCCACCCGCGCCACCTGGCGGAGGACCGGGCGGTATGCCGGGAGGCGGCATGGGCGGAGAGGAATTCGACTGAGCATTACAGGGGATTCCCGTATGGATGTACTGGACACCTCAGCACATTCAATGGTGGAATCCCTCCATTTACTTTTACAAGAATTTCAAAAGTATCCGGTTCTCATTTTAACGGGTCCGCAGGGCGGGGGCAAGACCACGCTTGCCATCGGGATGCTCTCCGAAAGCGCAGGCGCCATGTTCGAGGGCAGGGCAAGGAGCGCACAGCCTGTCGTGCTCGTAAGGAGAGATGCGGTCGAAAAGCTGAAGGCTGCGGTATATGAGAAACGCACGCTCCCCATCCTTGATGAAGACGGCAGCCCGATTTTCACTGAGGTCACCTGCTACGACCAGCTGAAGCTGCTCATAGAGGGCGTCTTCGATGTGATGGAGCTTGGTGAGCAGGAGCTTGTCGGGCAGGTAACCGCGCTCGTGGATAAACTGGGGCTCGGTGTTAAGTCCATAGAACTGTATGCTGACGATGATGTGCTCATAAAGCGGCGCCTGGCAAGGCACCTTGACGCAGAGGCGCGCCTGCGCGACTTACTTGAAAAAGAGAAGAAATACGGCATCGAATCCAATATACTCGGCATCCAGGGGGCAAAGGTCGCGGACCCGATCCATCGGGAGGGCATCACGAGATACGCGGACGACCAGATATCACGGACGGTTGAGGACTTCGACCGAATAATCCCCACAAAGGACATGACCGTGAAGCAGTGTTTTGAAGAGATGATTGGGATATCGGCTGAGGAGAACAAGGAGTCCGGGTTCCTTGTCCTGCATACGGATGACGGGGAAAAAATCGCGAGTGACCTGGTGGTCGGGAAGACATCCAACTCGCTCTTAGGTGTCACGCTCCTTGAGATATACATCGGCTTCAGGCAGAACCGCTCATTGTACAGGGCATACAGGCACGCAGGGGAAGGTCAGGTCGAGGTGGTGCACACCTATACCCCGATGCTGCAGGAATTCGCAAGCATCGCAGACCCATCTGCACCGCCGAAGGACCCCACTGCGCCCATACTTTCATCTGCAGACCGTGCAGCCGCAGAACGCTTCAACCTCATAGTCACGGTCATCGATTCAGAGGGCAGGGTAGAGTCCACAAGCAAGAAGCGGCAGCAGGAGCTCATCGCGCTGCTTATGCAACCCTGATGCCTAAAATGTGGTTCGCACCGCCGTAAACATCCCTTGCAATCTCAGCGCAGCCCACTGCAGCGCTCCACGTGCCGAGCGACCTGACATCCCGCCGTATGAGCCTGCCGATGCGCCCAGCAACCACTTCTCCAATCGAGCCCGCAGTGTACACATCGCCCTCATTCCCGTGCTCACGGAGCAGCACCTGCATGGATTCTATCTCCATTGCGGCAAAAAGGGCTATCGTCCCGAGCGCGAGCTCGCTTTCCCTGTCATTGTTTGAGAGCAGCTCCTCAATGCTTTTGAACCGCGTCCGCTTCAGCGCCCCGGCGTTCATGAACGCCTGGTTCGCAGTGCACTGCCCTGCATCAATCCTGCGTATGGCTTCAAGGTCTATGGGACCGTGATGTGCGCCCGGGGCGAAGATGCAGGCATCTATTGCACCGATTATCCTGCCACCGCCGACAGCGAGAGTGACCGTGTTCGAGCTGATGTCTGATACAACAAAGTCGCTGCTGCCCTTATTATGTGCATGGTACGCTATCCCTACTTTTTCAGGGCTTGCGCCGTGTGAGAATATCCTGAACCTCTCATCGATATCGCATCCTGCGTGAATGCCGGGGATGACCACAGCCGGTATGCCTGAGCTTTTAACAGCGTCGAAAACGCGGGCTCCGCCTCCGGTCTTTTCTCCCGCACCCTCGATGCTTCGCACGCCCCTGTTACTCACATCGGCAATGGGCATGATATCTGTTATCGCATCGCCCATGGAGTAGGTGACTGCAATCATCTTTATGTCCTCGCACAGGCGGTCTTTTACCAGCCGGATTATCTCCTGCCCTGATTTCTTTGCCGCCTCCTTTCTTGGAAGANNTTTTTACGCTTGCAGTGGACTTTTTGCATCAGCCAACACCTGGTTTTCATAGCGGATGGGCAACCAATTCTACATGATAACAGGAGCTACAGGATATGTATCGTTTATCCAGTTAATCCTGCTCATCCTGTCAAAAAGTTTTAAATTGACCGAATCGGGGCGCTCCGAAAAATGATGCTTCGACTTACAACGTGCCACACCAGCGATGTGCTGCCTCGGTGCTGACACCCAAAAAAGCTTAACTCAATGGACGGCATGAGCATACGTATGAAGTGGTACATGCTGGCTGCCGTGCTACTCCTGCTGGTGCCTTCTGCCGGTGCTGAAACACTCATCAACGGCTCCCTTAACGGCTCAGGCATTTACCTGAAGCCTGGCGACTTCTGGAGCTTCAGCCAGGGCTACGTCATATCGCTTAAGGGCATTTCAGAGGACGGCGAGCGCGCATGGCTCCAGGTCAGAAGCGGCTCCGCTCTTTCTGACCAGATAGTCAACGACGGCGGAAGTCTTGTGTACGTAAGGAGAGGAAATTACACCATATTCGATATCGGTATACGCATATACACGGGTCCGGAAGAGGAGGTCGTGGCACTCTATCCGATATACCAGTATTCAGACCCGCTGTGGCCTGAGCCCTCACAGACGCCGGGCTCGACTGCGACCTTGAAAGCAACGTCGGGCACGCCCTCAAACGGCAGCCAGCCAGGGTCTTTTGTCACTGAAATCCTCATGGCGCTCCTGTTCATAGCCTTCATAATAATTTATATGCTACGCAAGCCATAACGCTCCTGACATGACGCCGGAACCACAAAAAAAAAGCGAAAGAGGCTAAAGATGGCGGGCATAAGACCTTACATAGATATGCTGAGACCAGAGATAGCAGACATGGACCTGGCACTGCCTGCTGCAACTGCGCTCCTTGCCACTTATACGTCGGGTCATTCGCTCCCCGGGGCATCCGGTTTTGCCATCGCTGTCATCGGCGGGTATTTCGCAATCACAAGTTCTTACGTGTTCAATGATTTCTGTGACGTGGACATCGATTCAATTAACCTGCCGGGGCGACCCCTGCCTTCAGGGAGGGCAAAGCAAAGCCAGGCGCTATTATTCGCGCTGCTGCTTGCCACGCTTGCGGGTGCCGCAGCCCTGTTCCTGAATCCCCAGTCGTTCGCGGTCTTTGTCGCTGCCGTGCTTGTGATAACGTTCTACTCAGCAGTGGCAAAGCGGAAGACTTTTCTCAGCTTTGTCCCGGTTGGCATCGCGTATGGGCTTGTGCCGGTGGGCGTATGGCTTGCATTTGACCCATTCATGGGCACGCTCCCCGTCCCTGCGCTGCTTCTCGGAGCCATGATATGCGTGACTGACTGGGGCTTCACGCTTGCGGGCGTCTCGCGGGATATCGAAGGGGACAGGGCAAAGGGCGCTCCCACCATGCCGGTGACTCACGGCATCCCCATCACCTCGAAGTTCATATTCATGTGCTGGCTCGCCGGGATAGCCCTGTCATTCGCCATAGGCTACACGTCCGGGCTCGGTCCCCTGTACTATGCAGGGGCGGCTGCCGCAGGGGGCTGGATGCTTGTGCAGGCATGGGATTTCGTGCGCAACTCCTCACCCGCAAGGGGCGGCAGGCTCTTCCTACAGGGCTCACGGTACAGGGGCGTGATGTTCGGGGCGCTTATCATAGACATACTTGTGAGCATTTTGGTTCCTCTCCGGTGATACAATGGATGCCGACGTCCTTGTCATAGGGGCTTCTCCTGCCGGGATGGCTGCCGCGGAAAAAGCGGCGAAGGCTGGTGCAAAAGTTATCCTCATTGACAGGAAGGAAGACCTGAACCAGTCGCACCCGGCGAACACCTTCTTCAAGTTCATGATGGACAGGGCGGGAGAAAGGATAGAAAAGGGATATGTGCTCCATGAGCTTTCTGGGATGAAGATTATATCGCCCGGCGGCAGGTGCGTTGAGATTAAGACACCAGGCTACTTCATAGACCGACCCGCGTTCGATGCGTATCACCTGTCACGCTTTGCCAGTCTTGGAGGCGAAGTGCTGCTCGGCACAGAGGCGGCGGGTATCAAAAGAGATGGCAACCGAATGCTCGCGAAGACATCCAGCGGGGTCATCAGCTCAAACGTGGTGATAGCGGCAGACGGTATCGAATCTGCGATGGCTGCAAAGATGGGGCTTGCGGGCATGAGATACCCGCAGGACATTGCGTGGGCGGTCGAAGCCGATGTGGAAGCCCCGGGCATAGGCGATGCCGAGATGTTCGAGTATTACGTCGGCAATCACTCGCCCGGATGGAAATCAACATACTCCCCGCGTGGAGGCGACTATGCATCGCTCGGCGTGTATGTCAGGCGGCACGGCAGGGACGTCAGCGCGTTCTTTGACATGTGGGTCTCACACTTCGAGAAGCTTAAGGGGACAGGGCTGAAGATACTCCGCAGGCATGTCTGTGGTGACCCCATAGCCACAGTACCAGACCAGATGATAGCTGACGGGCTCATGGTCACGGGCGGAGCCGCAGGGCAGTCCGGCATCGCATACGGCATGCTGGCAGGAAAGATTTGCGGCGAAGTGGCAGCAAAGGCAGCACTCAGCGGCGACACATCGTACCGGGCTCTTTCCGGATACCCAAGGCGGTGGCAGGCGGAGCTCGGGCAGGAATACAGGATGGGCAGGCTATCTCTCGAGCTGCTGCGCAAAATGTCTGACCCTGAAATAGACACAATGACTGGCATGTTCGAAGGCGAGGACCTGTCATTCATCCGCGGCGGACCGCTTGAGCGGATGCTGCGCACATCGCTGTTCATGCTGAGTAAAAAGCCGTCATCCCAGTTTATCCTGCTTTCTGCAATGCTTCGAAGGTGAAAATGCAATATACGATATACAGTGCGCCGGGATTTAAAGTATATGCGCGGGTCGAGGGCGGGCGGGTGGCTGTGCGTACAGGCGGGCTGCTCGCGCCCCTTCTTTCGCCGCTTGTGTCCGGCTATGCACGGCTTCTCGCAGGCACTCCGGTCAAAGTGACGGACACGCACCTGTACATCTCAACCTGGCTCCCTCCCATACCGGGCGCTGCCTTCGACAGGCTCGTGAAGAACCAGGTGCGCTCGTTTTTCAGGGACTGCAGACCCGACCAGGTAACCATATCCATCACCGAGGAGTGCCCGAACAGGTGCGTCCACTGCGCCCTCCCTGACACGAAGCACAGGAAGAGGCTCCCGCCGCAGGAGATAAAGAGCGTAATAGACCAGTCAGTGGAGCTCGGCGCATCGCTCGTAATATTCGATGGCGGCGAGCCCATGGTGTATGAGGGCATCGAGGAGCTTGTGGCGTATGCGTCCAGAAGGGCGGCTGCTACGCTTTTTACATCAGGATACGGGCTCTCCCGCGAAAAGGCGGCTGGGCTTCGGGATGCGGGTCTGCACGCAGTAAATGTCAGCTTTGACAGCCCTATCGAAGAAGAGCACGACCGCATACGGGGAAGGCAGGGGGTATTCAGGGAAGCGGTGGATGCGGTGAAAAATGCGGTTGCGGAAGAGCTGCTTGTGGACATATATGTGGTCGCTGCCCCCTTCAACATAGACAGGCTGGATGAGTTCTATTCGCTAGCATGCGACCTGCATGCCGATGAGCTTTCGTTCTATGAGATAGTGCCCACTGGCAGGTGGTCGGCGCACCCGTCCGAGGTGCTGGACTGCGGGCAGCGGGAGAAGCTTTGCGATTTCAGGGGAAAGGATACGGAAAAAGATAACGGCGTGAGGGTATTCTCCATCCCCGCAGCTATGAAGGTCACGGGCTGCTTCGCAGGCAGGAAGTGGCTTCATGTGACGCCCGGCGGTGATGTCCTGCCCTGCGCCTGCATACCCGTGCCGTACGGCAACGTTTATACGGAGCCGCTTGCGAAGATATGGGAAAAGATAAGGAAAAGCGGCATGTACAACGCGCGCTCGTGCCTGATGCGGGACGAGGGGTTCAGGCAAAGCATGCTGCCTGCGTCTGATGACAGGCAAAAGGATTAAATATTTTCAAATTCGATTAATATACGGTTTGCATGACTGCGAACTCATGAAAAACCGGGTAGGATGGGAATCGGATGAACACAGGTCTTGATAATCTTGACATACTGGAACTGGACAGAAGGACATTCCTGAAAGCCGTTGGCATGCTTGGCGCATCCGCGTTCCTCGGCAATTACGGGACGCAGATAGCCAGGGCGCTCAAGGTAGCTGAGACAAAGGTGGTGTGGCTCAACGGGGCTGCGTGCACTGGCTGCAGCATGAGCTTCATCAACAGCGCGCACCCGGATGTCGTCCAGGCGATAACGGAGCTCAACGTGAACATCGGGTATATGGAGACACTGAGCCCGCAGCAGGGCATCTTCGTTGATGGCGCGCCTGCCGGGACTTCGGAGCTGAACTCCGAGCTTAAAATTGAGGAGCTTGTCAGGGAAGGCGGCTATATTCTCGTAGTGGAAGGCGCGGTGCCGTTCGGCGGCTCAGGGAGGTACCTGACAATCGCAGGGAAACCTTTCAAGGACATACTCAAGCAGGTCGCAGGAAAGGCATCCGCAGTAGTGGCGATGGGTGCCTGCTCGTCATTCGGCGGAGTCCCGAGCGCGAGAAGCGATATACGGAAGGATACCGATTACCGGGGGCTCCTGTTCACAGGTACCGAGAAGAAAGGCGCGTTTTCGGAACTCGGCATCGACAAGCCTGTGATAAACCTGGCAGGCTGCCCGCCTAACCCCGAGTTCGGGCTCATAACTCTCGGCGCTCTCATACTCGGAAAAATAACGCCTGCCGACCTGCCGGATATCCTTGACCGGTATAACAGACCAACCGTGTTCTTCCCTCCAGACCATACCATCCACGAGAACTGCCCGAGGCGCGGGTACTACGATAAGGGGCAGCTCGACACCGAATTTTCAGGCGAGCACTGCCTGAGGAAGCTCGGGTGCAAGGGACCGTACACTCATTCCGACTGCGCAACACGGCGGTGGAACAATGCGCTGAGCATGTGCACAAAAGCCGGCTCGCCCTGCATAGGATGCATGGAACCTGGTTTCCCCGACTCGTTCAGCCCGTTCTACAGGGAGAGCGAGGGCGTGGGGATACTGCTGGGTGCGGATGCTAATACCATCGCAAAAGTGGCGATAGGCGCAGCCGCCGTCGGCGTAGGAGCACACGCAGTGAGGCGCGTAATGGTGTCAATGAAAAAGCATGATGCTGAACCTGAGAAAGCAGAGGAGGCGCAGGAATGACGACAATCACCATAGACCCGCTGACCAGGATTGAGGGGCATTTGCGGATTACTGCAGAGGTGGATGAGAGGGGCATCGTGAAGAGCGCCCGGAGCTCAGGCACGCTATTCCGCGGGATTGAGCGGATAGCACAGGGGCGGGACCCGAGGGACATGGCAAGGATTGCCTCGCGCATCTGCGGCGTGTGCCCCACATGCCATTCAATAGCATCCGTCAGCGCGCAGGATGACCTGTTCGGTGTTGCATCATCAGTGCCAAGGGATGCGCTTGTTATGAGGAACATCCTGCAGGGACTCAACTGGGTGGCAAGCCATGCCACGCACATATACGTGCTCTTCGCCCCAGACCTCGCCAATCCGGGATACAGGAAAGTGCTTGAGAGCCGCAATCTCGGCAGCGTGTGGAAAGAGCTCGCAGGAAGGTTCGCTCCAATAAGTTATGCCATCGAGGGGCAGCCTGTGCCGCCAGGCAGCTCATACCTCGCAGCCATACCTGCGAGGCGCAAGCTGCACGAGGCAATGGCAGTGCTCGGGGGCAAGATGCCTGACCAGATGGCAGCAATCGTGGGCGGCGTGACGTACAGACCCACAGCCGCGGACATAACAAAAGTGGCATCGTACTGGATAGATACCGCAGGCTTTGTCAATGACTATGTGCTGCCGGGCTCAAAAGGCGTTGATCTCGATACGTGGCTTTCGCTCACCCATGACGGCGTAAGCCCGGAGAAGGCTGTGGAGAACCTGCTCGGGTACATGGGCGGTCTTTCGCTAAACGACCTGTCGCGTGAGGCGGGATGGAGCGATGCCGTGCTCTTTGCCGCATTCGGCTCAGAGCTTGTGGGAGAAAAGCTGCTGTCGCTTCCAGCAAGCCTGAAGCTTGACAGGCTCGGAGGCTACGGCGATGCGTCAAAGATAGGCTTCCTGTCTTACGGCGTGTTCTATAATGCTGAAAAGGACGGCTTCGACCCGACAAGTCCTGCAGGAGAAAGGTTCCTGAGTTCGGGTTTCACCTCAGGCGACCTCAAGCGCGAGGCTTTTGACCATATGAAGGTCACAGAGCACGTGGCACATTCGTTCTATACAAGCGGGAGCGACCTGCACCCGTGGGACGGCGCGACAGAGCCCGTAAAGGCTGGAAGCGATATCGGATTTGAGGGGGATAAGTACAGCTGGCTGAAGGCGGCGCGCTACAGGGGCATCCCGAGTGAGGTCGGACCCCTTGCGCGGATGATTAACAATAAGGAACCGCTGGTCATGGGGCTTGCGGCAGCATTCGCAAAGAACGGGTATTCGCCTGCCAACGTCTATACCCGCATGCTTGCACGGATGCAGGAGACGCTCATCGTTGCACGAGAGCTCAAGAAATGGGTCACGGAAGACCTCGACCCTGCAGGCAGGTATGCGGTGCCAACCGACCTCTGGATGGCGAAGAGCGGGAAAGGCGTGGGACTCTGGGAGGGACCGCGCGGAGCGCTCGGGCACTGGCTGAGCACTGGCGGCGACTCGATGATACGCAACTACCAGGCAGTCGTGCCCACAACATGGAACGCAGGACCGAGGGACGGCAGCAGCGTGCCCGGACCCATCGAGCAGGCGCTTTCAGGCAGCGCAATCTCGGCAGCCGGGAACGCTCTCGGCGCTGACAATGCGAATCCTGTGGGCATACTGCATGTGGCGCGCTCGTATGACCCCTGCCTCGCGTGTGCTGTACATACCATAGACATGAACGCAACGCAGAGGAGCTTCCTCGTGGTCGGGGGGCTATGAATGGATGAGCGATTGGATGAGCGGATGATAGTCGAGAGATACAACTTCTCGGAGCGCTTCACTCATTTCATCCATCTTGTCTCGCTGTTCGTGCTTATTATCACGGGCGCAAAGATATACGCAGGTTACGATTTCATGAGCTATCACGATGCGCGCGCCCTGCACATCATATCTGCCATCGTGTTCCTGGTTGCTAACTGGATACTCGTGCCCTACAACACGGTATCATCGCCATGCGTGAAGTGCGTCAGCAAATGGAGGCATCTTGCGCACAGGTACATCTTCGGACCGACCGATGTGAAGCGGCTGGTGCGGGCACTGCCGTTCATCGTCTCCAGAAAGCCTGCACCAATCACAGTGTACCATGTCGCAAGGAAGCACTATGAGGATAAGATGCATCCTGCGATGCAGCTATTGATTAATCTCGAGCTTTTTGCCATACTCATCGTAGCGCTGACCGGCATCGCCCTGTACGACCCAACCTGGGGATACCTCGGTCTCCCGATAGGTAAGACCATAATGGGTATCGGGGATGCGGCTGTGGGGCTGCTCGGCATCCCTGTTTCAACCATGGGATTCATGCGCATCCTCCATCTCCTGATGATGTACTGGTTCGCATTCGAGGTCATCGTGCATGTGGGCATCATTTACCTTGACCCGCGGCTCTGGAAATATTATAAGTCCATCTTCTGGACCGGGGAAGAGGACCTGAGGGATAGAGCATACGTTGAGCTGATATACGAAAAGGAAGACGCAATCGGATAGTAAGTGAATAGTTCGTGGTAAGGATACTCGGCTGCGGCAACATCCTGATGGGAGACGACGGTGTTGGGGTTCATGTACTTGGGGAGCTCAGGAAGATGGGACTTGATGCCGAGATACTGGATGCAGGCACAGGTGGGCTTGACCTCGTTGACCTCATGGCGGGTGCTGACAGAGTGATACTCATCGATGCCGTGAGGTGCGGGGGCGAGGCTGGCACAGTCTATCGTTTTTCAGAGAAGGACATACCGCGCGGGAGGGAAGGCGTATCGTTGCACGATATCGGGATTCCGCATGCGATTGAGCTCGGGCGCACATTGCATCCGGACCGAATGCCCTCGACCATCGTGCTCATAGGCGTGGAGATCGGGCGCAGCGAGATGGGCATCGGGTTAACGGAAAAGGTGAAAGGTGCGATATCAGTGGTCGTGGAGATGGTGAAAAGGGAAGTAAATTCAACCAGATAATACCGTAATCCCTGTACCATTCCCGATAGCTATGCTCGTAAGAACAAAAATGATGTAGATTCCCAGGAACACAACCCCCTCTCTCCTGTCAATAACATACCCTGACCTCTTGAAAATAATTAGCAATACGGACAGCAACAGCATAAATAAGAGTTGAATGAGAATGAGACCGGGGGATATGCTGATAGGTCTTATTACAGTTGCAACCCCAAGAATCAAGAGCATATTGGCAACATTGCTTCCGATGACATTTCCGAGAGCCAGTGTCATGTACCCCTTCCGTGCAGCCGATACAGATACAAATAGTTCGGGCAGGGATGTTCCGACCGACATGAGCAAGAGCGCGGTAAGGTATTCTGACACGCCAAACACCATAGAGACTCCAATCATTGAATCCACGATAAGCCTCGCCCCGATAAGTATCCCGGTCAGTCCGAGAAGTACATGGAATATGTTTTTCATAAAACCGTCCTTCCCGATGGTTTCAACACCCAGCTCTCTGTAAGTTGTGATAGAATGCCTCAGATAGATCAGGTAAGAGATTATGAATGCAGCCCCGCCAATCCTGCCAATCCCACCCGCTCCAAGTACGAATGCAGATGCTAGAGCAAGTATAAAAAGATGAACTCTTCCGCTGTAGATTTCGGTATGCTTTATTACAAGCGGTCTAATGATACAGGTCAGACCCAAGATAAGGGCGATGTTAGTGATATTGCTCCCTATGATATCCCCCATAGCTATCTGACCGTGGTCGATGTATGAGGCGTATGAATCCGAAGCCAGTTCGGGCAGCGAGGTACCAAGTGCAACTACGGTTATCCCGATAACAAAATCAGAAACTCCGAGCATCTTTGCCAGTTTTGAAGCGCCTTCGGTAAAAATATCACTGGATTTTATAATAACTGGGATTGAAATGATGAAAAGTATGAGATATACGGTCATTTCCGATGGCATTGTTCACCCATTGAATACCTGATGGTGCGATTTGTGAAAGTTAATTAGTCATGAAGACTCTCATTACATTTAAGATTGTATGAATAATCCGGGGATGACCGAAAAGTGGTATGCATATGATTTAGATACGGTTTTCCATCGCATTGAATCAGGCAGATCGGGATTGATGTCGGAAGAGGCAAAAAATCGGCTATATTCATCTGGCTATAATGACTTGCCTGAAAAGAAAAAAATAACCAAAATTAAAATTTTCATTTCGCAATTTAACAATTACCTGGTCATAATCCTCATCGGTGCTGCGGTCATTTCATACTTCACAGGCGAAACCACCAATGCGTATGTGATACTTTTTATCATTCTGTTCATTTCAGTTCTTGGGTTTATTCAGGAGTATCGGGCAGAGCGGGCAATGGAAGCCCTGAAAAAAATGGTNNNAACATGGTCTTTATGGGCACTGTTGCGGCAAAGGGCAATGGCATAGCCGTAATTGTGGGTACGGGCAAGAGTACCCAGATGGGGAGTCTGGCACAGTTGATACAGGTCAAAGAAGAGGAGCCCCCTCTTAAGATAAAATTTGCAAGGCTTGCCACCCAGCTTGCAAGGATTGTCCTGCTTGCATGCCTTATCATTTTCATCGTCGGGACGCTGCGCGGTCAGGACGTTCCCGGAATGCTGGTGATTGCCGCCGCCCTTGCAGTAGCAGGCATACCCGAAGCGCTACCATTCATGGTCACAGCCACTCTTGCCATGGGCACCCAGAAAATGGCAAAGCGCAATGCAATCATAAGAAAGCTTCCTGCGGTCGAGACGCTCGGGTGCGCAACCGTGATATGCTCTGACAAGACAGGTACAATTACCCGCGGTGAGATGACAGTTCGGAAGATGTTCACACATGCGATTATTGAAGTTACCGGCACCGGCTATGCACCGATTGGCGAATTCATCAGGGACGGGGTAAAAATCGAGCCGTCACAGGATGCACATATGGCAGAGCTTTTGAAAATTGGCATGCTGTGCAATAACTCATTTCTTGAGCACGATGGTGGGTGGCATGTGATAGGTGACCCAACGGAAGGCGCCCTGATTACTGCAGCAAGAAAGGCAAAAAT
>DUGO01000248.1 GCA_013331375.1 Candidatus Methanoperedentaceae archaeon
AATGGAGCCTGTCGAGACCGTCTATGCCATAACAGACCATACCCGCTGCCTCGCGTTCATGCTGGGCGACGGCATCATCCCGTCGAACGTGAAAGCCGGGTACCTTGCAAGGCTTGTGATACGCCGCACGCTGCGGATGCTGCGCGACCTGCATATAAGCGCAAAGCTGTCAGACCTTGTCTTGCTGCATATCGATAATATGCCCGAATACCCTGAGTTCAGGGAGCGCATTGACACAATCACAGAGATACTCGCCCTTGAAGAGGAGAGGTTCGCAGACACGCTGGACCGCGGGCGGAGGCTTGTGCAGAAGACCGCAGCCCACTTCAGGGAGAGGAACGAGACGATACCCGAAGTGGAGCTCATCCAGCTCTACGACACGCACGGCATCCCGCCAGAAATCGCAAAAGAGGCTGCGGCTGAGGCTGGCGTGAGAGTCGAGCTGTCGGATACGTTCTACTCGCTCGTCGCAAAAAAGCATAACAGGGCAGAGGCTGCGGAGCGGGAAGAGCCGGGATACAGGCTTCCGGGCATCAAGCCGACACTGGGCATGTACTACGACGCGCCCGCACAGGCTGAGTTCAGGGCGAAGGTGGTGGCTGTCGTGAACGGCGGCGTAGTGCTTGACCGCACGCTCTTCTATCCCGAAGGCGGTGGGCAGCCTGCAGACCACGGGACGTTGTACGCGGGCAACGAGTCCTCAAAAGTCCTGGACGTGCAGATACTGGACGGCATCATCGTGCACGAAGTTGACTCCCAGATATTCAGGAAAGGCGATGAGGTGACCGGAAAGATCGACTGGGAGAGGCGCAGCGCGCACATGAGGCACCATACCGCAACGCACATCATAAACGAGAGCGCAAAGAAAGTGCTCGGGAAGCACATCTGGCAGACCGGTGCGCAGAAATCGGTGGACAGGGCGCGTCTTGACATCACGCATTTCAAGCGCATCACTGGCGAAGAGCTGAACAGGATAGAGATGCTTGCGAACCGTGAAGTAATGGCTGACATCCCGGTGGAGATAACATGGAAGGAGCGCGTGGAGGCTGAGAAGCGGTACGGGTTTGTGCTGTACCAGGGGGGCGTGCCTCCGGGAAGGGAGATACGCATCCTGAAGGTCGGGGATGACGTGGAGGCGTGCGGAGGCACGCATGTCCCCTCGACAGGTCGCATAGGTGCGATAAAGGTGCTGAGAACAGAGCGCATACAGGATGGAGTTGAGAGGATAGAGTTCGCTGCTGGCGATGCTGCGGTGAAGTGGATGCAGGAACGCGACAGGCTCCTGGATTCGTCCGCTGACGTGCTGCGCGTCTCTTCAGAGCACCTGCCTGAGACAGTTGAGCGGTTCTTCAATGAATGGAAAGACCTGAAAAAAGAGAATGAGCGCCTGAAGGAGGAGCTCGCAGGGATGCGGGTCAAGGTCATGCTTGGCGACGCTGAAGAGATAGGCGGCGTCAGGGTGGTCAGGCGGCTTGTCCCGGATGCAGACATGGAGGAGCTCCTGAAAATCGCATCCGAATTCAGCAAGAACGACGAAGTCGTCGCTCTACTGGCATCTGCGGACGGGGCGGGAGGAGCCAAAATTGTTGTATCGGCGGGCGCAAAAGCGACGTTAAGAGGAATCAATGCGGGTGCGATAGCAAAGGCGATGTCAGGGACAGTGGGTGGCGGCGGCGGGGGCAAGCTCAGCATCGCACAAGGCGGTGGACCCAGGGGCGATAAGATAGACGAGGCGCTTATCCGCGGAATAGAGCTCATAAGAGAAAAACTTGGATGAAAACGATAATAATCGCTGGAACACATAGCGGTACAGGCAAAACGACCGTCAGCATGGGAATCATGGCTGCGCTTGCGAGGCGCGGGCTCACTGTGCAGCCTTTCAAGGTAGGTCCGGACTTCATCGACCCAACCCACCACACAGCCATCACCGGCAGGTACAGCAGGAACCTTGACACCTACCTGATGGGAGCGGACGGTGTGCGGGCATCGTTCTCGAAAGCCGCACGGGGAGCGGATGTCGCAGTGATAGAGGGTGTGATGGGGCTCTTTGACGGGCTGGGAGTCGGCGAGGAGGGCAGCACTGCGCAAGTTGCAAAAATTCTTGGAGCGCCCGTGGTGCTTGTGATTGACGCAAGAGGCATGTCACGGAGCGCTGGTGCAGTGGCAAGGGGATTCCGCGAATTCGACCCCGGTGTAAAGGTATGTGGCGTCATAGCGAACCGGACCGGAAGCGAGAGGCATGCGAGCAATATCAGGGACAATATCAATGATTCACAGGATATTCCCTTTTTCGGCGCTCTCCCCAAGGCTACAAGGTTCCAGATACCGGGGCGGCATCTCGGGCTCCACATGGCGCATGAGGAGAATTATGATATTTCTGGGCTTGCAGACATGGCTGAGGCGAGCATAAACATTGATGGTACGCTCGAATCGGCTGCTGATGTGGATATATCCAATCCGCAGGAGGATGACGCGGAACCGTCATGTACCGTTGGCGTGGCACTGGACAGCGCATTCTGCTTTTACTATTACGACACGTTTGACGCTATGCGAAGCCTGGGGGCGAGGCTCCTCTTCTTCAGCCCCATGCACGACCGCGTGCCCGACGTGGACGGGATATACATGGGCGGAGGCTATCCAGAGCTTCATGCCGGGGCGCTTGAGGCTGGACCTGCAAGGGAACGGATAAAAAAGCTCTCGGGGAACAGTTTGCCGGTGTATGGCGAGTGCGGGGCTCTCCTTTATCTTGCAGGCTCGCTTGAGACTGACCGGGAGTATAAAATGTGCGGGGCGCTGGACTCGAGTTCACGCATGACCCCAACGCTCCAGGCTCTCGGCTATACGGAAGCGGCAGCCTCAAACTGCATCATGGCAGCCGGAGGCACCCGCATCAGGGGACATGAGTTCCACTACTCTCTGACCGAATGCGCCAGCGATTCGCGTTTCGCTTATGTTATGAACAGGGGTAAAGGGATAGAGGATGGGAAGGACGGGCTGACCGCACACAACACGCTTGCAAGCTACATGCACACGCATCCCGCAGCCATGTCTTTTGATAGATTCGTGGCTGCGTGCAGGGCTTACAGGAAAAAGTAGGCTAAATGATAGTATAAGAATGGTTAAAACAAATATGGCTAAAACACCACCTCAACCCTGTCGCCAACCGAAAGCCGCATAAACATGGCAGCACTCCTGCGGTTCATGGCAATCTCGAGGCACTGGTGGCTTCCGATGGTCGCAAGCGGCTCGCCGCCCGCAGCAAGCCCGTAGGTCTGGAGAAAGCGCATAGTTCTGCCGTTGACCCTGAGGTCGCTCCCGAACCGTGCCCGCTCTGCCACGATGCTTCCGGGGATGCTGGTTATGATATTGCCGAAGCTGTCTATGTAAATGACCTCGCCGCGTATGCGCTTTTCCTCGAGGCTCATCTCAAAGTCAATGATTTTATAATCATCCACAGGCGTGCCGAGCTCGTTTATGGCATGTCCTTTCGAGAGCAGTGCGCCCACGGGAGCGAAGATGTCGCGCCCGTGGAATGTGCGGGAAGCGTCCGGGAAATCACTCTCGTCTATCGCATATACCGTGATTTCACCTGTCCGCCTCGCAGCAGGTATCAAAATCCCGTTATCGGGTCCCACGAAATACTGGTTTATGAGACCGTAGCCGCGTGCCCTGTCATGCCCCCGTGCCTCAACTGCGATGGCGCGGCGCGATGTGCCAACGCCAGGGTCAACCACTGCGATGTGGACTGTGCCAGAGGGAAAGTAGGGTGCTGCGCACATGAGCAGGAATGCGCCCTCGCGGATGTTCTGGGGCTGCACTGAATGCGTGATATCAACTATCGCAGCATGGTGATTTATGTTCAGTATCACGCCCTTCATTATCGAAGGATAGAACTGACCGAAGTCGGACAGCAGGGTTATGGGAGGCACACGATGTATTATATTAACGTATGTTTAAATCTTTTGGGCTCAGGTCATTGATATGGAAACATGCGATATTTTCATAGTACGCTGGAGTGTGATTCAGTAGTTCATATTTCATATACGGTTTTGTAGGGCCGGATTACGGATGATTCGACCCTGGAAGCGAATCGCAGTTTTCTTAGAATTGGAGCTTATAGAGCCTCCAGGGCAGGCATACGGCTTTCACGATCTCCTTAATATATAACTTATTGAAAGCAGTCCAATTGCTCCGATAATTACTTCGAATCCGGTAGATCGCCGGGCGGTCTTTGTCGTTTCTTCAGGAGTACCTGTTTTTTGTTGCGATGTATAAGCTTTTCCTGAAATTTTATCTGCAGTTTTCTGATCTGCAACTATATAAGAAGATGGAATCGTTGTCCCATCTGGAATGCTCACTCCCACAACAATAGCCCCATCCCCGATCACTACATTTTTTCCGATAGTGGATTTGAACACCACGGTCCGATTTCCTGCAGTTACATCATTTCCTATTTCAAGTGGTCCGTGGACTACGGAATCGCTCCCAAGCCTGAAGTTATCACCGATTTTAATTTCTTTATCATTCAGGGAATGAAATGTGTTATTTGTCCCTATCCAGGCATTCCTTCCTATTGTAATCGGTATTCCCTCGTCGCCTCTTATTGAGGTGCCGTTTCCGATTGTACTGTTCTCACCAATGATTACCTCTCCGATGACCCTGGAGCTTTCAACAATTGTGCCATATCCTATAACAGGCTTGCCGCTGCCTTTCCTGGCGAGAATATCTTTTCCGTCTATCAGGATATCGCCGTCTCCATCCGGTCCGACTGAGCCAAATGCAGCTGAACCTTTCTCTTCAAAGAGTTTGGTGTATCCTGCTGCTAATGCTCTGTTAACTTCTATTACCTCCTCGACGAACTCTTCCTGGTCTTTTGTGACCGCCTGAAGTTCATTAACTTTATCCCGGG
>DUGO01000076.1 GCA_013331375.1 Candidatus Methanoperedentaceae archaeon
TCAAACGCGAGGTCAGGTACTCTCTCGATATTGAAAAGCTCGACCGATTTCGCGTCAGAGCCTGCCGCCGGGGTCCCCATACCTCGGGCAAGATAGCAGACTGATACCGTATGCCGCCTGGGGTCGCGCGCAGGGTCGGAATACACACCCACAAGCCCTGTTATGCGTATGTCCATGCCAGCCTCTTCCAGAGCTTCCCTTGCAGCCGCCTGCTCGGTTGTCTCACCAATCTCCACAAACCCGCCGGGCAGCGCGAGCATTCCCTGAAACGGTGGGTTCCGCCTGCGGATAAGTAGTATACTGCCTTCGCAGAGTATCACAACATCTACGGTGAGCAGGGGTGTCTTCTGGATGCCCATACTATAACCTATATCCTTTCACGAGCCAAGTAGGTATCGATGAGGAGAAGGCACCTTGAGATGCTGCTCACGCAGGTAGAGGGGTTCGAAAAACCGGAAGCTCAGACCGAGCAGTATGCCACACCGGCAGCTGTCGCCGCCTGGATGCTGCATTTCGCGTTCATGCGGGGGGACCTCACGGATACCGTCTATGACCTCGGCTGCGGCNNGCTGCCGAGCTGCTGCACTTTGCCTTCATGCGCGGCGATATCACAGATACGGTCTATGACCTCGGCTGCGGCACAGGCATGCTCGCAGTGGGTGCGAAACTTCTCGGCGCAGAAAAGGTTATAGGCTTTGATAGCGATATAAGGGCGCTCAGGATAGCCAGACACAATGCAAGAAAGTTCGATATCGAAATCGAGTTCGTATGCTGCGACATCAGCGATGTCACGGGATGCGCACATACCGCTTTGATGAACCCGCCGTTCGGCGCGCAGTCGCGCGGGATGGACAGACCGTTCCTCAGCAAGGCGCTGGAGCTCTGTGATGTCGTATATACCATTCACAACGCCGGGAGCCGCGGGTTCATAGAACAATTCATCAGACCGTCCGTTATAACTGACTTCAGCGTTCTGGATTTTCCGATAAGAAGAACCTTTAAATTCCACAAAAAGGATGTAGAGGTCATACATGTAGAGATGTACAAGATTGAAAGTAAGAAGAGGGATTGCTATTAGGATAAAGAAAAAGAAGCCCATGATGAGGGGCAAGCCTTCGAGATATCCCAGGAACAGGTCAGAAAGACCTCAGAGGGCACAGGAAAGAAAGATCGAAGAGCAGAAAGACGCAGTGGAAAGCCCTGAAAACATGTCAGAGCGCGGATTCGTGATGCCGGGAGACCTCATAGGCACTTCAGAGGAGTTCACACCGGCAGAAGGCACGTATGAGGAAGGGGGCGAGATATTCGCTTCTGCGACCGGCAGGGTCAGCGTTAACTTGAACTCGCGCGCTATCAGCATCACATCACGCACGAAGACGCCGCCGCGGCTGAGCCTCGGCGATGTTGTCATCGGCAGGGTGAGCGATGTCAAGAGCAGTATGGTACTCGTGGAAATGGCGCACATCAAGGGAAAAGGAGAGCGTGAATTCGTGAGCCCGGGCGATGCCGTCATCCACGTTTCCAACATAAAGGACTCGTACGTAAAGGACATACTCACGGAATTCCAGCCTTTCGACATAGTCAAGGCAAAGGTAATAGACGTCAGGAACACGCGGCTCAGCACCCTGGGTGAGGAGTTCGGCGTTATGAAGGCATTCTGCACGAAATGCCGCGGTGTTCTGCGGAAGACCGAAAACTCAAGCCTGAAATGCTCGAACTGCGATCGCGTAGAAACACGGAAAATTTCATCCGATTACGGCACAGGAATAATCTAAAGAGGTTTTCGTGCAGGTAACAGTACTGGATAAAACCGACAATGAGCTAAGGCTCAAAATCGCCGGGGAGACTCATACCATCCTGAACCTTCTCAAGACCACGCTGCTTGAGAACAAGCACGTTGAGATTGCAANNGTGAGAACAGACGGCGCTGACCCGGTCAAAGCAGTCATCGACGCGTCAAAGAAGGCAATCAAGGACTGCAAGGAAATCAGGAAAGTGTTCACTGAAAAGGCGAACGTTTAGGAAATTGCACAGGGATTGTATAAAATCCCCATCATAACCTGAGTTCAAACGCGACTACCGGCTGGTCCATCCCGAAATTGAGAATGACATCCGGATGGAGCTCGCCGAATACACCGGCGGCTTCTCCGCCTATGAGAACATGCGCTCTCCTGCCTGCGAGGAAAGCCGGGTCGGATGATTCAACCACTTCAAAGCCAATCTGCCTTTCCCTCATTACAGCGCTCAGTGCCGCGTATATCTGCGCAAAATTGGAATGCGCGCTTGCCGAGGCTGCTGCGAGATGCAGCGAGTTTTGCCGCTCGAGCACGACATCGCTTACCTCGAATATGCGCTGCGGCAGCTCGCGGTGCCTGTTCAGGGACAGTATCTCGAGGAGACCGGGGAGCAGGGTAGTCCGCAGCATCGTGTGGTCCTCGCTTATCGGATGAGTGACATACGTCACCTTATCGCTCACCTGCCTCTGCATCAGCTCGAAATGCTGCCTCTCGTTAGTGAGCGTGAACGGCATCACCTCCATGTAACCCAGCCCTGTCATGACCTCACGCATCCTGCCCTTCAAGAGCTCAGATGGATGAATGCTGCCCAGGGTTGCCGTTTTGGAGAGCTCGGGCGGGACATTCTCAAACCCATAGCCTATGGCTACGTCCTCTATGATGTCCCAGGGATGCATTATGTCTGCGCGGTACGGCGGTATCTCCACGAACACATCATCTCCTCTCACCTCTGCACCGTACCGCATCTTTT
>DUGO01000077.1 GCA_013331375.1 Candidatus Methanoperedentaceae archaeon
CATCGCCGGCTTTGATGGATTGCGCCGCCAGAATGACCGCCTTGAGTCCAGAGCCACAAACTTTGTTCACAGTAAAAGAACCGATTTCATATGGAAGTCCTGCATATATTGCTGCCTGTCTTGCAGGATTCTGTCCCATACCTGCAGAAATCACATTGCCCATTACAACTTCATCCACATCATGCTTCTGAATCCCAGCTCTATTGACAGCCGCTTTAATGACAGTGGCACCAAGCTGCTGGGCTGGTATGTCCTTAAATGATCTGCCGAACTTACCCAGGGCAGTCCTTACACCGCCAATCAGGACAACTTCTTCAGGCATGAGTAAACCACTTCCACTTTCCCATACGCCAATGATCGCGATGATCAATCATTGTTATTAATTATACATCAATTTTTGGATGATTTGGATTCCTGGATTTATTGGAATTTTATGCTTTGCAAAGGCAAATATTATTTCTTTCAGTTGATATGTGTGCTGTTATCGCAACTGATGCTGCGCCTGTACCGGAGTCATTTCGCCTTCTTACTCCCCTTTAATATCCTTCCAGTACCAAGCAGCACTGATCGTTTTTCTTTTATCCCGATACCCAGGCTCCCAAGCAGCGCATCAAGGTCAGATTTAATGAATTCCGGGTAATAGTACCTTTCGTATTGCCTGACAAAATGATAGACCAGAAACCTCCAGATCCTGTTCGAAGGCAGGGCATAATCAACTACCACTATCATTCCATCCGGTCTTGTGACCCTGACCATTTCCCTCAATACCCGCTCTCTCACGCCCGGAGGCATATCATGCAGGGCAAAAGAGATGCATGAGACATCAAAGCTGCAATCCCCAAACCTCAGGGCTGTGGCATCTGCAATTTCAAATCTCGCGTTCCCATATTTATTTTTCTTTTTTGCTACCCTGAGCATGTCTTCGGACAGGTCAACGCCTGTGACATCATAACCTTTCTTCGCAAATGCGAACGCCTGTTTCCCGGTTCCTGTCGCCACGTCCAGTATCCTTGAGCCGGCTCCTGCGCCTGTGAACTCAGCGACCGTATCCCGCAGGCCTGCAAAGGGAATGGTCACGGTATCATAATGGGGAGCCAGCAGCCTGAATATTTTTTTTGTGAGCGAGTANNAGCGCAGCAGCTCATCTTGCTGATATCACGTCTGAATGACTGAGCCGCAAGTTTGACTGCCTCGGTCATTGTCGGGAAAACGTGGATAGTATCAATGATATCACCAATAGTCAGTCCGTATTTTACAGCGAGCGCGCCTTCATGAATCATGTCAGCAGCACGTGATGCCAGTATATGCACCCCCAGTATGCGTTCTGTGTTTGCATCGATCACCATTTTTACAAGTCCGCGCGTATCCTTCTCAAGCACTGCTCTCAGCACAAGCTCTATCGGGATGGTGCTGCACCTGCACGCAATACCTTTATTCTCTGCCTGCTTTTCTGTCAGCCCCACACCGGCTACCTGTGGTGATGTGAATACTGCCTGAGGCACGGCTGAGAATTCCATCTTCTTTCCTTTNNATCAACCTGAACACCTGCTTTCTCAAGACCAAGGTCTCTGGTATTTGGTCTCCTGCCTGTAGCCATGAGCAGTTTTTCAGCCTCAAATTCTCTTTTTTCTTCTCCCACCAGCGCAGTGACTATGGCATTATCTTTTTCTCTCTTTACACTTTTCANNCCCCGGTCTGAATATTTATGCACTCTTCTTCAAGATATGCTCTGAGATAATCCGAGATTATGTTTTCTTCTTCAGGTATTATTCTGGGACTTCTCTGGAGTATAGTTACTTTTGTTCCGAAATGAGCAAACATCTGCGCAAACTCAAGACCGAGACTCCTTCCGCCGAGCACGAGCATTGACCCGGGCAGCTCGGGCAGCTCCATAGCCTCAAGGTTGGTCAGGTAAGGTACGGTATCAATACCTTCAATGGGAGGAATGTTCGGCAGTGAGCCTGTGGCTATAATGAATTTCTCTGCCTTAAAGATCTCGTCATCTACTTTGACTTCGTTTTTTGAAATAAAATTCGCGCGCCCCTTCAGCAGAGTTATTCCCAGGGCATCGATCACCTCAATATACCTGCTTTTCCTGAGGTTCTCGACTACTTCTCTTTTCTCATTCATTACTGCAGCGAAATCAAGGGACGATTTGACGTCCAGCCCTGAATGACCGTGATTCAAGTAATAGTTGATTTCTCCGACACTGAGCAGGTGCTTGCTCGGTATGCAGCCAACATTTACGCATGTGCCGCCAATCGTACTCTGTTCGATCATTGCTGCGCTTGCCCCCAGCTCAACGGCTTTTATCGCAGCACCGAAAGCTGCAGAGCCGCTGCCTATGATAATCAGGTCATGTCTTTTCATAAGAAGCTGCCTGTTCAATCAGAAAGTTTCCGCGGCGCGCATACTATCGCTTCAGGCTTGCATAACATGTGGCAGCTCCCATCGCCAACACAGTTGCCGGGATTTACGGCAACCGAAACTTTCCTGCCGCTGGATTCCCGGATTTCATATACCCCGCGGGAGCAGACTTTCACGCACATCCCGCAGCCGTTGCATTTCTCTGTATCTACATATCCGATAAAGGCTGGAGTCCACTTTCCACCCGACTTTGTCTCACCCTGATAGTATGCAGCATCCTCAAGCTCACAGCAGCAGCCCTTCATGTCTCTGCTTTCACAATGTCAATGTTGCGGGATTTGCAGGCAGGGCATACGACCTTCTTCCCAAGCCCCTTGAACTTATTTTCGCAATCCAGGCATACGTACTCTTTCAGGTCCATTTCTATGTCCTCTGTACTGAATTCCGGCGCATCTCCGACCATGCACATAGCTTTCACCTCACAATTTCATGTGGACGTCTGTCATTGCCCACTTTTCATACCACGGTAATGCGCGTAATATTACATCTATGTTTCTTCCAAGTTTTGCAGCATAATTGCCTGCTCGATGTATGTGCAGATATGAAACACCCAGAAAACCCCCGTCCTCATACTTCTCAGCCTCATTCAGGGCTTCTGCAAGACCTTTTTCGTATGCGGGTGCGAATCTCGAAAGATTATCTGAGATATCAATTCCAGCGGCTGCGGCATGCCTTCTTGCAATGTCGAGAAGCACGTCCATTTCATATATTTGCCCCTCCGCTTCGTAATTTTCCGCTTCCACAAGTATCCTTGATATTCCATTTTCGTATGCATTGCTCAGTTTTTCAAGTTCGCTGCTGATGTCCTTATTAAGCTTGGATGCTGCCTCTCTTGCTAAAGACGCGTAAAAGTCTGCATCTGCTAATGCACCGTGCTCTGAACATTCCTGTGCCATTTCAAGATACCTGTTCAAGTCGTTAATTTTATCTTCCGGGGTCTTATCTCTATCAGGTTTTTTTCCGCAGTTAACGTCCCTGAGCACTGTGTCAACCCTGCCTATCGCTGTAAGCTTGCCGAGATTCATATGTGCAGCTCGGTCGCAGACATTCCTGACAAACTCCATATCATGAGAAACTATCACAAACGTTGTACCAGTCTCTTTTCTTGCAGTTAAAATGGAGTTGGCGACTTCGTTCTTGGTGATTAAATCCATGGTTCCTGTGGGCTCATCGAAAATGACAATTCTCGGCTCTTTGATAAGAACCTGCGCCATCGTTACCCTCTGGCGTTCACCCACGCTCAGTTCATACGATGTTTTCTCAAGGATTTCATTTACGTTATTTTCACCAAACCCGGCAGCTTTCAGTGCGTGTTCCACTTTTGTTCTTGCGAGCTCAGGTTCAAGTTTCAAACCTATTGACTCTGTGAGATTTTGCAGCACATTTCGGTAGGGATATAAAGAATATTCCTGATGCAGGTA
>DUGO01000138.1 GCA_013331375.1 Candidatus Methanoperedentaceae archaeon
AGTCAAATAAGCACAAGCGGGAGATGCCGCCCATCACACAGCTTTTCTGAATTGCCCTCTTCCGATTTACCTGCTCGGATGCACACGCCCAGCCATCCTCACAAGCGGCTTTGCGAGATGCCGCCGTGCGCATGGAGGCGCCTCGTAGAGCCCTGACTCGAGCTTGCGCATAAGCGGGACTCGTTCCTTTTCCCTTTTTTTCGCGCCGCATTTTTCGCACCTGAATCCCTGCCCGGCACCCTTTGATTTCATCCTCCTCCCGCAGCAGAGCGGATTTTGCACATCAAATTCCACAAGTCCTTTGAGCTCTATCTTCTCAAGGTTCAGGATCGAATTCTTCAGGCTGCCGTAAACCGAAATCCTGTCCCCAGGTTTAAGTTCCCTGACAACGTCCCGCAGCTGCTTTGTAGGCTCGAAAGAGGCACATTTCAGGATGCGTCCATTCTCCACGATGGAAAAGAACACGTGTCCGCCTGTTGAAGTTACAGGACGGTCGTAAACCGTGCCGCAAAGCAGATACGACCTGTTCTCCCGAACATCCCCGATACCGGCGCGCAGGAGATGCATGTCAGTGCCCTGGTTGGTCTCGTAGAGCACGCTTCGCTCAACGGGCTCAGACCGGATCATTGAGAACATACGCCGGACCGCATCGGGGCTCTTCCCGCGTATCCCGAATAGCACGGGGTCTGGCGTGTGCGGCGCAAAGACCACCCTGCTGTTCCTGATATCGAGCGTGTCCCAGGTATCAGGGTACGTGAGAGCGTCAGCTTCCCGCACGCTCTGGAGGTCGATATCCCTGGGAGTGCCGCAGGCGTCCTGCATCCTGTATGCGATTAGCTCATAGGTCGAATCCGACAGTCCATATTTCCGAAAGCTTGCAGCCGCAAGGGCGCCTATCAGCCCTCTACTGTTCTTGTAGCCCCTGGCGTCAATCCCGTACTGTCCAATCAACTGCTCGGCGTCACTAATCTCAAGCACATCCTGCACTGCCCGCATGGCAAATCCGAGCAGCCCGGCTCGCTCACGCCCTGTGCAACTGTCATCCAGGAAGACTATGCCGGGATTTGTGTTGTCATCAGAAAAGACCGCCATCTCCTCGACGGTTTTTATGACCGTATCCTTTACCGCAGCCTCATCGTCAGCTTCAAGCGGGAGGGCTATCGCAGCATTGCCCCTCGTCTTGAATTCTATATTCGGGTTCAGCCTGACAAGCATGGGCTGCCCTCTGACTTTCGCATATCCGGACAGGCGCCCGAGCAGGACTGCTGCAAGGTATGTCGTGCACATGCCCTCCTTCGAGTCAGTGTCATCAATCCCGACAATCATGGCACCCAGATAAGATATGTTCTGGATAAAAAGCTGACGTCAACTAACAATTATCCCGCGCTCCAAGCTTTTGTCTGCATACCGGTGTATGGGAAGAGCTTTTGGATACAGGATAATACGCGCCCAGGATGCCGACTTCACTCCGGCATGTCAGCAGCCATGTCGGCAGCCGACTTCTTTGGCTGCGCGCTCTTCTGGGCTGCGATCACGTCATCTATCCGCAGTATCATGGCTGCAGCCTCTGACGCGGACTTAATCGCCTGCGTCTTTACCCGCAGAGGCTCGACCACCCCGTCGCCCGTCATGTCAACAGCCCTGCCTTTATAGACATTGAGCCCGAAGCTCTTCTGTCCCTTCTTGTGGTGGCTGCGAAGCTCTATCAGCATGTCTATCTGGTCAAGCCCTGCATTCTCGGCAAGCGATTTTGGAATGACCTCAAGCGCATCGGCGAACTTCTGGACTGCAAGCTGCTCCCTGCCCTTCAGTGTGGCAGCATACTCGCGCAGATGCAGCGCAAGCTCGACCTCAGGGGCACCTCCACCGGGAACGAAGCTGCCATCCTTGATGAGCACGCCCACGACGCGGATTGCATCGTGCACAGCCCTGTCAAGCGCGTTCACTACCTGCTCGGTGCCGCCGCGCAGCACCAGGCATGCGGCGTGCGGATTGGGGCAGTCTCGTATGGCTATCACGGCACCGTTGCCCATCATCACTTCTTCCACAGCGCCCGCAGAGCCGAAAGCGGATTCATTTATCTCGTCAGGGCTTGTAACGATCTTCGCGCCTGTGGCTTTTTCGATTTTCTTCAGCTCTTTTTTCGTCACCCTGTGTGCTGTGAAAATCCCTGCCGATGCGGAACAGCGCAGCCTCAAGCCGCACGATGTCAATATCATGTGTTCCTGCGTACGCCTTCAGGTCAGGAATCCCGAGGTTCCTCATGGCTTCAAGGACGTATCGCGTGGGCGCAGGGTCAGCCTTTTTCCAGCATCCCCGCATCTCCCTGAGAAAAATGGATACGGTCGTGGCGCCGATGCCCTTTCCCAGTGCCATCAGGCGCGCCTCAAGGTCACGTGAATCTGCAGCCTCATCGTGGAGCCTGTTCAGGTCACCGCCGTACCTCTCCTGCAGGGCTCCGAACACTGCGAGGAGCTTGTCAGCGGTCTTGAAATCGTACCGAGCATAGCCGCCTGCGTCGAGTATTGCGACAAGCCTGTCAAAACCGAGAGATACAATTTTTTCAGGAGTCTGGGCACCATGTTTTACGAACCCTGCATACGTATTCCTGGCGATTTTTTCGGATATCCTGGCTCCAAAAAGCACAGATGCCAGGAACCACTTCAGTATCTCATCGTTCCTGCATGAGCCGAGGTCTATGCCCATCTCCTGCGAGAAGGGCGTACCGTAGACTGATACGAGCCTGTGC
>DUGO01000083.1 GCA_013331375.1 Candidatus Methanoperedentaceae archaeon
GTTCCGTATCTGCATCTCGATTATTTCAATCAGGGGTTCCCGTATATCCAGTTCTTTCATAAGGCGAAGCGCGCGCCGCAGCACAAGCCTTGCGAGATAACCTGCCTTTACATTAGACGGGATGATGCCGTCGCCCAGCATGAACGCGAGGCAGCGGGTATGGTCTGTTATGGCATAGACGGTCTCGACAGGCTCCATTATCTTTGCGAGCTTCTCTGCCGGGATGCCGATGCTCTCTGCCACCTTTTTCCGCAGCGCCATGAGGTTTGCCTGCCCGCTTATGTCCATGAGACCCGCGAGCCTCGCATTCTGCGAGAGTATCCGTGCGTACTCGGCATCCTCGACCGCATGGTCAATGCCTGCAAGCCCCATTATCTCATTGACGACTGCGGGGAACACTGCATCATAAATCGTGGGCGAGCCCCTGGATGCCCAGACAAAGCGCTCAAGCCCGTAGCCGGTGTCCACGATATAATTGTCCATCTTCGAATATGCCTCATCCTTTATCATTATCGTGCCGTCAGGCTTCTGCTCAAGGTCCATGAAGACCAGGGTTGCAAGCTCAAGCCCTGCCACCATGACCTCGACACACGGTCCTGCGTTGCCCCCACCTGCCCAGGGATTCTCCTTGTATGTCACCATGTTGAGGTCGAGCCCCAGTGTCTTGAGCAGCGAATCGCAGTACTCCACAGTCTTATCCTTCCAGTAGATCTCATTGTCCTTTGTGTTGAAGGCATGGTGAGCCATCATCTCAAAGGTCGTCAGGTGCCTGCCGCTCCTGCCCACAGAGTCAAGGTCATCCAGGCGTATGCACGGCTGGGATATCGTGAGGGGATTCGCAGGCGGCGGAACGAGCCCTTTGGTGACGAACGGCTGGAAGTCCGCGATTGAGGCAATGGTTAGATAAATGTCATCGCGCCATCTTGCAACTACAGGGTACCTGTTAATCCGCGTGTGGTCGTGCGATTCGAAAAAGGAGAGGTACGCTTCCCTCATATCGGCGAGCTCGTACGGTCTGCTGAACACGGGCGCGCCTATGAAGGTGTAGGGGTCGCACGGCGGGTCTCCGCACGTATTCCTTCCCGCATCCCTCGTCCAGAAGTTCTTGCCGCACCGGGTGCACTTTTTCCGGGTAAAGCCGTTATCAGAGAAATAATCAAGCTGGTACTCGTCATCAAGCATAGGGTATATTCCTATGTGTTCGTTGGTAAAAAACATTTCTGACATTTTTCTGGCAATCGGAGGTATTTTCCGGTTGACCACAACCTTTTAATCTCCCCGCATGACATCTTATTAATGAGGTGCTAAAATGTGCTTTGTGGATACATCTCCCAGCGTTGACATCGAAGCCTCTGACCTCGACGCGGTCGGGTACGTATGCGCTGACTGCGGCGAGAAGTTCAGGGCACTGGGCAGGCGCGTGAAGTGCCCGTCATGCCAGGGGACAAACGTGAAGAGGGAGTAGGAACCGGAATCGGGGACACAAAAACGATATGTTTAAATCCAGAACAGCGTTATCTGCGGGCGTGAAAAATAATAACATGTTACCCATACCCTCGAAATTTTTTGTCACATCAGGGGAAGCCACAAGCAAAGTCTCGGAACTGAACGCGTTCGACCAGGCGCTATTGAGCGCTGGGATAGGAGAGCAGAATCTCGTATCAGTGTCTTCCATTCTCCCGATAGGCGTCAAGCAGGTGGAACGCAGGAAGCTGCCCATGGGCGCAATCACGCACTGTGTGCTCGCGCAGATGAGAGGCGGCGAAGGTGAGATGATTTCAGCAGGTATCGCTTATGCTTTCCGCACTGACGGGCAGGGCGGGTATGTAGCTGAAGGTCACATGCATGGCACTCAGAAGAACCTGAAGGAATTCCTGAAATGGAAGATGGACGAGATGGCGAAGCTGCGTGGCATCGAGCTTGAGAAGATAAACTACAAGACGCAGGAGCTGTCCATACCCATGGACCACTACGGTGTATGCCTCGCCGCGCTTGTGTTCATGCTTTAAATATCTGCTACAGCCCGATATAATCCGCTGCCGGCGAAGAGCCGTCCACTCGACTCTTAAAATCATCGATGCCTGTAAAAGGTCTTTTCCTGATTACCTGTGCGGCTCTCTTCTTCCCCATGCCGGGAAGCGCGGAAATCAGTTTCATCGATGCCTCGTTGACGTTGAGCGGCACGGGTACGCCCGTGATTGAGCGGGAGCCGTGTGAGGTGACAACCACATCAACCGTCCTGCCGAGCGGGAACCTGTCAGGTATCCCCACAAGCAGCGGATATGAGCCGAGCTGCCTGCCGTACGTCACGCCGTTACCCACTTCCGTCATCACATCCCGCAGGATGGTGCCGGCGGGGACCACGCGCCTGAGCATTGGCACATCAATGTCGTTCCTTACCTTTTCCTTATAGCGCTGGAACTCTTTGCTCTTTATGTGGGCTGCATAACTAGCCATCCCTGTCCCCGGGAACACCATCACCTGCCTGATGTTTATCCTCCTGAGCAAAAGCCCGCTGTCAAGCACTCGCTTCAGGAACTCATAGTTTAATTTGAACGTGCTCCCCGACTCAGCCCGGAGACCGTGAACGAAATTGAGCCCGGGCAGCAGCTCGGGCATTCCGTTCGCGCCGCGCCCGGCACCCACACTGTTAATGAGCCTTATCGACTCGAACACTTCATCAGGCTCTGCCTTGAGTGCGTTGGCTCTTATCACTGCAGGGTCTGCGCTCTCCATACCGAACGCAGCAACATCGCCCGGTGTATGGTATCTGATTATGGTTTTCGCTATCACAAGGGATTCTTCCGGGAACCTGTATATCGTCGCAGGATTCGCATTGTCCATGTGCAGTACGCGCAGCCCGGGCGCAGCGCCCCTGATGCCCCTGTACAGCGATTCTATGGCTGCCGGGTCCGGTCTTGCCCCGCCGCTCCCATCAATTGCCTGGTACATGAAGAGGTCTGGCTGCCGCCCTATCCTGAAGTAGAGGGCGCCGCTGTCGTATAGCGCCGCAACCTCGCGCACGATATCAGGAACGCTCCTGTAATCCGGGGCACCGTAGAACGGCTCGGTGCAGAATGAGCAGTGCGCGTCCCTGGGGCAGCCCCTGTATGTCTCAAGCTCGCACACGACATACGGG
>DUGO01000233.1 GCA_013331375.1 Candidatus Methanoperedentaceae archaeon
GCAGAGAATCGCAGAAAAAGAACTCGGAGACGTTGTACTTACAGACATCGTGGAAGGTCTGCCGCAGGGAAAAGCCCTCGACCTTCTGGAATCCGGTCCTCTTTGCGGCTATGACTCGAAAATAACCGGCACAAACGATTACAGGGACATTGAAGGCTCTGACATCGTTGTCATCACAGCAGGCATAGCAAGAAAGCCCGGCATGACCAGGGACGATTTGCAGAATACGAATGCAAAGATCATCAAAGACGCCTCGCAGAAGATAGCGAAATACGCGCCTGACGCCATCGTAATCGTGGTGACGAACCCGCTTGACATAATGACCTATCACGCGCTCAAGGTTACTGATTTCGAAGCAGGGCAGGTCATGGGCATGAGCGGCGTGCTCGACTCGTGCAGGCTTGAAAGCTTCATCGCTGCAGAGGCTGGCCGCTCTGTGCAGGACGTGAGCGCGATGGTTTTGGGCGGTCACGGCGATACCATGGTGCCGCTTCTTAGATACACTACCATCTCAGGCATCCCTGCCACAGACCTGTTCTCCCATGAAAAGCTCAGTGAGCTTGTGGACCGCACAATCAACGGCGGCGCGGAAATTGTGGAACTCCTGAAGACCGGCAGCGCATTCTATGCGCCCTCAGCGGCGATAACCCTGATGGTCGAGGCGATAGTGAAGGATAAAAGGAGCATCCTTCCCGCCTCAGCGTATCTGGATGGGGAGTATGGCATGTCTGACGTGTGCCTGGGCGTGCCTGTGAAGCTCGGGAGCTGCGGCATCGAGGAGATAGTCGAGCTTGCGCTCACGGATGAGGAGAAAGCCAAGCTTGAGGCATCTGCTGAGGCTGTGAGAGAGGGGATAGGGAAGCTTCCGGCTTGAGCTGCCGGAGTTAGCGTAGCCTTGCCGGGATTTGCGGTTAGCCCCGCTCTCCCACCCACTCCGCAAACTTCGCCATCGCCCTCGCGCGGTGCGATATCTCGTTCTTTTTCGCACCGTCCATCTCCCCGAAGGTCTTGCCGTTGACCTCGAAGATGGGGTCATAGCCGAATCCGCCTTTGCCTCGCGCCTTCTTCGCGATATGCCCCCTCACGTCACCGCTGAAGACCCTCACCTCCTTGAAGGGCTCGCAGTACCCTATCGCGCACTGGAACACAGCGCTCCTCTCCTCCTGCTTCCGCAGCAGCTTCAGGATGCCGCTGTTACCCAGCCTTTTGTACACATACGCAGAGTACGGTCCCGGAAACCCGCCCAGGGAATCGATGAACAGCCCCGAGTCATCCACCATCACCGGGCTTCCGAGATACTTCGCAGCATACTCAGCCCCGTACCTGGCGATCTCCTCGATATGCTCAGCCTGCAGCTCCGGATACCCGCAGTTCACCTGCTCTACCTCAATGCCCTCCTCTCCCAGAATATGCTCTGCCTCTTTGACCTTATGGGCATTGCTTGTAACGAATATTACCTTCTTCATGCTACACCTGCCTCAGAATCTTTATGATTTCGAATATGGTCGGGCGCTTCCCGTACATCAGTAAGCCCATCCTGAACACCCTGGACATCAGCAGTACAGTGGCTATGATTGAGAGCACAAGCACTATAATGCTTGCCGCAAGCTCATACCAGGGCACATCATAGACCGTTGTCCTCAGTATGACCGTCATCGGGGACGTGAACGGGATGATAGACAGCGCCACTGAAAAAGCGCTCTCTGGTGCCTCAAGTATAGCCATCATGACGATTATTGGCACCATTGCTATAAGAGTGAATATCCCCGCAACCTGCTGCCCCTCTCGGTTTGTGGTTGCAAGCGAGCCGAGCCCAGCCATGATGCTCGCATAGAAGATGTACCCGAGCAGGAAATACAAAAGCCCGATGGCAACTGTCTTAAGGGGTATGAGTACGACCAGCGCAAGCCCGGTGCCTCCAGCCACCGAGAGCCATATCGCAAGCTGCAGCAGCCCCAGCGAGCCGAGCCCGATAATCTTTCCTGTGAGGAGCTGCCTCGGCGTTACCGAGGACAGCAGCACTTCTATAATCCTGTTCTCCTTTTCCTCGACAATGCCGCTGAGAAGGAAACCTGAAGACGTGAATATGGCGAACGCGAGCAGCAGTGACATCAGGAACGGTCCGATGTAATCGCCTATGCCCTTTGTGACGATCTCGCCCGTCTCGTCAAGCCTGTAATCGGTTGCTACAACCGGATTTTTCACACGCTCGACAATAACGGGACTCGTGTTCCGCAGGATGTTCTCCACCAGCACATTCCCGACGAACATCGAGGGACGCTCAAGCCCGCTGTTAAGTGAGTAGGATATGATTGAGCCCGTATTCATGTAGTCCTGCGGTATGATAACGTATCCGTCTATTGTCCTGTTCAGGAGGTCCCTGCGCGCGGTCTCGTTGTCCATGTATTCGACGAACTTCACTTTCTTTTGAGGCATTGCAGGCGAATCCACATTCGCCCGGGAATCCGCCTGGATCGAAGCATCCGGGAACTCAAAGCTGCCTGTCATATCAACATACCCTATCGTCCGGTCTCTGTCCGCAGTCTGCATCGTAAAGAAGAACGATGCGAACATAATGCCTGCCATGAGCACGGGCAGCCCGAACGTGGCAAAGAGGAACTCCTTGCGCCTGATATTGACCAGAAACTCGCGCTTTGCGATCTCAAGCTCCTTCATTCTCGACCATCCTCACGAAGATATCGTTCAATGATGGATACGCAACCTCGAACTTCTTCACCCTGACCTGCGAGACAAGCTGTGCCAGCACCGGGTTCGGGTCTGCTCCATTCTCAAGCACAAGCTCGAACGCCGCACCCCTCTTCACCGTCCTTTCAAGCCCTTTTATGTGCCCCGGCTCGCCCTCATACTCCGCGACCACAGACCTCTCGAATTTCGATTTTATCTCATCAAGACTGCCGTAGAGCACGGCTTTGCCCTTATTTATCATCAGCAGCCTGTCGCAGAGCTCCTCTGCCTGGTTCATCATGTGCGTGGATAGTATCACAGTGCTGCCCGCTTCCTTCATCCCCATAACCATATCCTTCACGAGTTTTGTGTTCACAGGGTCAAGACCTGAGAAGGGCTCGTCAAGTATCAGCAGCCCCGGGTTGTGTACCATGGCGGCTATGACCTGGACTTTCTGCGCCATTCCCTTGGAGAGTTCCTCTATTTTTTTGTCTGCGTACCCCGAAAGTCCCACCATCTCAAGATGCTTTTCTGCGTTCTCCAGAGCACGACGACGATCCGCACCTTTCAGTGATGCGAGGTACATGAGCATCTCCAGCACCTTCATTTTCTTGTACAGCCCCCTCTCCTCCGGGAGATAGCCCGTGTCATCGTTTGTATAGTTACGAATTATTTTGCCGCTGTCAGGGTTCAGTATGTCTATCAGCATCCGCAGGAGCGTGGTCTTGCCTGCGCCGTTGGGTCCGAGGATGCCGAATATCTCCCCTTTATGCACCTCAAATGATAAGTCCCCTACTACCGTGACCCCATTGAACGCCTTTGATACGCCCTCTACCCCTATCGCAGTCATGTCCCTATTTAGGTGATTGTGGTATAAAAGTTTTGCACCACTTCCGAAATGATGGGTCCGTATTTTTTACTATTTTTCATGTAGCTTTTGTCCTCTTTCCAATAACCTGCTATGCATATCTTCCGCGTGCCTCAATCTCCTTCACTCTCTGCAGTACCGCACCCGCATTCTTAAACCTGCGCCTGTAGCCTGCAGAAAAACGCCGTATCAGCTCTTCGAATCCTTCATGCGTGCTCTCATAGGTCTGGAACAGCACGTGGACATCAACGCCCTGCGCCTCAACCGAGGAATCAAAGTAGGCAAGCCCGAAGTCTATCATGTACAGCTTATCACCCGATAGTATGAAGTTCGAGGTCGTGAGGTCGCCGTGCACCATGCCGCCAGAGTGCAGCCTGCCAACAAGCTCGCCCGCACGCTCGCTGAGTGCGGGCGTTAGCACGTTCTTAAGCTGCAGCCCCTCGATATGCTGCATGATTATCTCGTGCTCGCCCACGTCATATATGATAGGCGTAGGCACACCGAGCCGTCTCGCCTCTGAGGTGAGTCTCGCCTCCGCCCTTGTCCGCTCAGCACGGAGGCGCTCGTCTATCTCAGCAAGCCTGTACCGCTTCTGTACCCTTTTTTTGATGATTTTCCCTTCGCGCAGCTCGATTATAGCCTCAGCGCCGCCTGCTATCATCGCCATGTCACCTCTGCGTCATCAGGTCTGAAGTCAGGTAGCACGGCTGAGTCCTCCACTGCTATGGTGTTCCCGCGCTCAAGCATCAGGAGACCGAGGTGCGCAATCATAGCACCGTTATCGCCCATGAATTTTTTCTCTGGCACGTAAAATCTCACACCCCTGTCCTCGCACATGATGGAAAGCATCTCGCGCAGGCGCATGTTCGCCCCCACCCCGCCTGCAAGCAGCACCTCACCCTTGCCGGTATGAGCCACAGCCCGCTCGGTTACCTCGACCAGCATGGCAAAGGCGGTCTCCTGCAGCGAGAAGCACACGTCCTCAAGCGAAGCCTTGCAAAGAGACGATTCCGCAGCGGTTGTAAGACCTGAGAACGAGAAGTCCATGCCCTTGACAACGTACGGCAGGGGTATGTAGCGGGATGCCTTCAGTGCAAGCTCCTCAATCCCGGGTCCGCCGGGGTGCGGGAGATGAACCGAGCGCGCGAACTTGTCAAGCGCATTGCCGATGCCGATGTCCAGCGTCTCGCCGAAAACGCGATACCTGCCAGCCCTGAACGCAAGTACCTGTGAATTAGCACCGCTCACGTACAGCGTCACCGGGTCCACTGCCTGCGTCTTCCACCTGCCGACCTCAATGTGAGCTATGCAGTGGTTCACACCGATAAGAGGTACGCCTGATGACAGCGATATCGCGCGGGCGGCTGTCGCCACAGTCCGCAGGCACGGACCGAGCCCGGGTCCCCGTGAGAACGCAACCGCGTCTATGCCGATGCCTCGGGAAAGCACTTTCTTTATCACACCTGTGATGTGATTTGCATGGTGCTGTGCTGCTTCCCGCGGGTGGATGCCGCCTGAGGCTGGCATGTATGTGGCAGTAGCTTCAGCCAATACGTCATTCTCGTCCACGATGGCAGCGCTGAGATTCCATGCAGTCCCCTCTATGCCGAGTACACTGGTCACGCGGCTATCTACGTCCCGGGATGTAAAGTACATATCGATAATTATGCAATTATCGATGGGTTTTTGCCTTCAGGTGCATACAGGTGACATCATGCTGTCAGAGGAAGAGGTTGCAGGCGTACTTGAGGTGCTTGCGGCGGCAGGAAGTGATGAGCTGTTCTGCATTGCAATCGAGATTGCTGGCATGAGGGACGAGCCGGTGCCGGAGCGCAGGGCATTCGAATCGCTCCTTAAAAAAGCTGTTAAAGACCGCATAATCGAGCCAGTGAGCGCGCAGGAGGTAAAAGGCTGCAGCAGCGAAAAGATATACATACCAGGTCCCGCAGCCTTCCCGTCAGTACCAGACGAGCTGAGCGCTGTCATGGACATATTAAGGATAAAAAAGAGAAAGATTGACTGGAAAAAGGTTGCGCCGTCCCGTGTCAATGAGCTTTCGGGAGAGGTTGATGAATTCACGAGCTCGATTGAAGGACTGGCAGGAGGCTGGCTCAACAAGAAAAAGGTATCCCAGCTTGAAAAGGAGTACGGCAGGCTTATGAGCACATGTTCGGATTTCGAGTTCTGGATACCCGCAGATGTGTACGGACTGAAGACCGTGAGGGCGAAGCTCCAGAGGATAAAAGAGGAGCTTTCGAGGGCAGGCGGGCTCATCTCAGGCTTCACATGCCAGGCTTGACAACTATGCGCTCACCCTTCCCCTGCGCCTCAAGTATGCGGTAGGCGGCTTCGGAGTCCCTCCCAACCCTGACATCTCCCTTTCTCCCGACAGTGGCTGAAAGAAGAAGTTCCCCGCCTATGAAAACGCCAACAGTACCGCCGCGTGACGCGCCTGTATGCAGCACAACATGCTTCTTCGTGCGCTCAATCGACGGCGTGTACGATTCCTTCTCAGTATTCCGCTCCCCCCTGACACGCACGTCAATGCCAATGCCAAGCATCTGCTCGATGGCTTCAACTGTCCTGCCGCCCTTCCCGATAATGGCTGCGGCATCCTCATCGCTCACCCAGACCACAACCCTTGTGTCAGAGACCATCTGCGCTTCGACCCCGTGCATCGCATACTTTTTTATCTCCTTTTCCACCTGCTTTTCGGCAAGCTTCCACATGGGTCTTGAAAGTTCAGTGACAGGCATCACCACGACCTGCTCACCGTAGGTGTATATCTCGAACTCAGGCTCGGAGGTCTCGAAATCCTTGATGATTATCACGGGTCTTGACAGGTCTTCTTCAGTCATGCCGTGGGGCACCTTGACGCTGAAATCGATGTCGTAAACCTTAGACACCTGACCCTTCTCGATGAACACCACGGTATCCACGACCTGCGGTATCATGCCGAGGTCAACCCGTCCGATGAGCCTCTGGATTGCATCCACAGCCCGCGTGGCATGGACAACACCTATCATGCCTATACCCGCAAGCCTCATATCAGCGAAGACCCTGAAATCCGAAGTCTTCCTGACCTCATCGTAGATGGTATAGTCGGGTCTGACCAGAAGCAGGATATCAGCGGTCTTTTCCATGTCCCTGTCGATGGGCGCATACTGGGTTATCGCATCGCTCACCTGCAGGTCGCGCGGGGATTCCATGGTCTTTACGATGAACTCCCGCTGCAGCAGGAACTCGGCTATGCTTGCGGCGAACGTGGACTTGCCAGCGCCCGGAGGACCTGCTATCAGGATTCCGCGCTGCCTCTCAAGCAGCCTGTCCTTGAGCTCCTTGCTCATCCTGTAACTGTCAAGGTCTACCATTGCGACAGGTCTCACTGCCGTTATCTCCATGCCGTCGGAAAAGGGCGGCTGTGCGACTGCGATTCGCATGGGTCCAATCTGCAGTACCATGACGCCGTCGTGCTCGATCTCGATGAACGAGTCTGGGTCCTGCCTCGCCCGTTCTATCAGCTCGCGCGCTATCGAGCGCAGCTCGTGCTCGCTGCATGGGGTGTCACGCAGCTCTACAAGCTTCTGCTCGCCTATCGTGCCCCTCTTTGCGACAGGTATAACACGCTCCTTGAGGTGCACAGACAGCGTATCGTCTGTGAAGAACGATTCGATGGCAAGGGCTCTGGGCTCTGTCATCTCGGGTCGCAGGTATTCCACGTCAAGACCCATGGCGCGGGCGACCTCTGACTGGATCCTGTCGCTTGTGACGAAAAGGGCGTTATTCTCAAGAGCCACAGACCGTATCATCGCATCTATCTCGCCTGATGGTGCCAGCTTCACCTGCTCGAGAGTCGGTCTCTTGCCCACATACACAAGCTCTATGTCCTTGCGCTTTGCCATCTCAGCAAGCTCTTTCAGCTCCTCAAGCCCCTTGAAGCCGGTCTCCTTCCCCCGGTTCGCCATGGCTTCAAGCTCTGAGATGACAGCCTCGGGTATGATGACTATCGCATCGGGATACCCCTTGTTTTTCAGCCTCCGGCTCAGCCTGCCGTCTATGAGCACGCACGTATCGGGTACTATCTTAATACAAATCCCTCAGCAGATATTGAACTGCTGGGATAAAAAAGCTGCGATAGTGCTATGACGCGGTTCCCGGTTCGCCAAGCACTTCCGTCCTGCGGATTTCCACCCTGCGCAGCGGGTATATTATCTTGGAA